>JAPLJJ010000157.1 GCA_026388665.1 Deltaproteobacteria bacterium | reverse complement strand
GTGTCTCTGGGCCTTAACAACCTCCTCACCTAGCCTTATCTGTTCCGTTACGTCCTCCATGAGCAACATCACGTTTTCGACCTGTCCCAGCCAGGAGAACGGCAGAATGTTATAGTAATAGACTCGGAGCGGCACACCAGGAGCCCGGTAAGTCATTCGCCCGCCACGTGTGGCCATCTTGTGATCGAACACTTGCCGCACACGGGCAGTTATGTCCATGTATTCAATAAGGGGTTCAGGCAATAGGTCTTGAAGTCTTGCGCCGATAGCCTGTTCACGCGATTTGCGGTTTTTCTCCAGGAAATTTTTGTTAACCGCGACAATCCTCATTTGATCATCTATCAACAAGACTGATGACGGGATAGCTTCCAACAGCATCTCAAAGAGTTTGGCGTGTCTACTAAAACTCTCCTGATGCATCCCTTGAATCATCTGCGGTTCCATTCCACACCCCTAATTCAAAACGACGGAAACAGGCTGACAATAAATCTTCCGGAAACGATTGTTGATCTATGATACAACGAAATTGTAAGGGGGCCACGGACCACTTAGCAACATTTTGCCCGTGATCAAACACTTAAGTTCCCGAAATTTGACCCTGAATTCCTGGATTAGGTCTTTTCTGACGAGAAAATATAGCGAGATCAAGATCAGGTTTTTATTATTCTGGACCTCCGGCAATCTCGACGCTTCGCTCTTGAAATTCGCAAACAGCCCGTCAAATTCTTTCGAGCACTTTTCAGAGAATTCTTTTTTCTGATCTTGAATCCATGATTCCGAGGAGTAAAGCGCCCAACGCTTTTTCAGATATGACATCCCAGGGTTTGAAACATCCGAAGCCCCTGAAAATTCGGTATCGACTTGTGGCGAGTCCACATTCAAAGGTTTGGCCTTGACCAGCCTTATTCCCATTTCGACCATTCCGTCAAGTTTGGATAGCAATTTTGTGTAATTGTCGTTGTTTTGTTCAAGCATAGCAATGACTTCTTTTTCGTCATTAAAAAGAGTTCTGAATCTGAATGGAATTATGGCTCCTCGCTCGAAAAAATTTTCTATGACTCGATGATAAGTTATCATCGAATTAACGTCGAAAGGTATTTCCGGACCTTCAACACCTGAAATAGCCGCGCATAGACCTGAGTCGCACATGAACTGAACCGGTTTATCGCCAACCCCGATAATGTGTAAATCCCCTTCCATGTTACTTGAATTTAAAACACAGTAAAGGAGTTGTCGCATCAACTATACTCCCATTCCAGGCTAGGAACAAAAGAATAAGGCGGCCAGGGCCCGGAAACCCGGGCAAGAATTCCATTATCAGAATCTTGCTCATTTAAATCTTTCACAATTGACATGAATTCGTCAGTTTTTGCGTTTTCCACCAAAAACGCCCAGTTCGCAACCATCTGACGCCCTTCCCCTCCAGAATCATCAGCAAGTATTCTCCTCTTCCTGGCGCTGTGAGATAGAGCGGACAAAAGAGAGGATGACTCAACCAGAATGTTTCGTAACCACTCTGTAGCCCTTTTTTCAATCTCGGCGTTAAGTTGTTTTTCCTTGAAATAGCGCGCGCCATCGGTGAGATACGCCAATTGTTCAAGTCTTGAAGAAAATTCGGCATCTATGAGTCGTTGTCTTTTCCGAGAATTTTCCCAGTAGACTTTCACACCCCATTCGCGTTTATCCGAAATTAATTCAAGGAATTCGTTAATCTCTGAATGATTACAACGAACATATTGACCGAGACTGTCCAAACAAGAAAAAAGCACGCCGAACTGAGCGGGCAAAATAACGCTGTAGTCCAATATTTTCTCAATCGCGCGTTGATGATTTACTGCCCGAGGCCCTACCCACTCGATGTCTTGCAATCGAAGTTCCGCGTCCTCTCCGACAAAGTCGGACAGAGGTACATAAGACACAACTACGCTGATGTCTGAGAACTCTTCCTGGATTACCGCTTGACCTGGTTCGAGTCCATGGATCTCCACTTCCCGCGGTAAAGCTCCTTTTGGAATAAAACCAAAAACGTATATGGCTGAACTCATTCGGCGGACGCCTCGTCAATCGCTTCCTGAATATCCTTTTCCGTCAACTGGACTTTTACGGGCTCGTCCGGATTGTCTTTAATTTGCTGAACCGCCCTTCTAACTGCCTTCAACGCGGCCTGGTTGCAAACCCCGGCTATGTCCGCGCCGGCGAAACCCTCTGTCTTTGAAGCAAGATCCTTGATGTCGGGCTCCTTCACAAGAGGCTTGTTCC
>JAPLJJ010000046.1 GCA_026388665.1 Deltaproteobacteria bacterium | reverse complement strand
AGACGCACTGGGATTACATGCAATAAGATTGATCTCTGAAGCTCTTCCTTTGGCGGTTTCCGAGCCGGATAATATTGATGCCAGAGGTGACATGCTAATAGCCGCGACTTTAGCGGGAATGTGCTTTTGCAACGCAATGACGGGGGCTACTCACGCCACGGCTCACGCATTAGGGGCGCTTTATTCCATCCCTCATGGTCTTGCTAATGCGATGATGCTCCCAATCGTGATGGAATTTAATCTTGAAGAAATTATCGATAGATACTCAATGATCGCTCATGCTTTTGGAGTCGCCACAGACAAGGCTCCCTGTCAGGCTAACGCCCAAATGGCAGTGGAGGCCGTCAAGAAATTGAAGGCAGAAATTGGTCTTACGGAAACACTTAAAGACTTTCGTGTTCCAGAGGCCCCCGGTGCGCTCTCCGAGCTGGTAGAACTGGCTGCAGGAGACAGCCAGATAACTTATAATCCAAGAATCCTGGATGAGTCCGATATACTGAACTTGTATTTGAAAGCATTGTAAACAATGGGGAGGTTACCATGGAATTCTGGAAAGACGAAACTGAGCCAATAAAAGCGTTTATCGAGCTTTTCGAACGAGCGAAACACGACACTGAACTAGCCGAAGGGTTGAAAAAAGTGAACCAGTTAATCTGGTTTGATTACACAGAAGACGGTCCTTCCTGTTCGTTTCACGTCGACTGTAGAGGCGGGGATGTTAAGGTGGCCCCCGGGAAGCCCTCTGATCAGCCCGATTTGACAATGAGTCTCTCTGCGGATGACGCGCATAGATCATGGTCCAATAAGCTCAACCCTGTCATGGCCATTACCAGAAAAAAGATACGGATAAAGGGTTCAGCGACCGGTCTCTTGAAATTGGCGCCAAAACTCAAGAAAGTTGCTGTAATTTACTCTGGAACACTGAAAGATCTCGGTTGGGAAAGTAAAATACTTTCGTAATCGCTGTCAAAGGTTCGATTATGACAGGAAATACGGGGCATTTTCTCCGCGTTGATCTTACTGTTGACTCAATCAGTTTGTTTGAACCTCCGCCCAATTATTACACAAGATTTGTAGGAGGCTCAGGACTAGCCGCTAAGCTATTCTGGGAGAATGGAGATTTTAAGGCTGACGCCCTGTCTCCGGAATCTCTGTTGATCTTTGCTCTTGGTCCATTTGCCGGTCTCCGGCTTTCCGGCGCAAGTCGTTTTTCTGCAGCGGCACGGTCACCTTTAACCGGACACTGGGCAGATTCTTCGTGCGGTGGAAACTTTGCGCCCGAATTAAGATTTGCGGGTTTCGATGGAATATTGATTTCAGGCGTGGCCAGAGTTCCGTCTATTCTTGTCGTAACGGACCACTCGGCTAGGATTGAATCATCTCCGGAACTATGGGAGCTGGGTGTAGAAGCAGCCACCGCCTCCTTGAAACAGCGGTTCGGCAGATCTTACAAAACACTGGTGATAGGTCCGGCCGGGGAAAACCTTGTTAAATTCGCCTGCATTATGAATGACGGACATGATGCTTTCGGCAGAGCGGGTTTAGGCGCAGTCATGGGTTCAAAGAGATTAAAAGCGATAGTGCTGAAATCATCGAATAAGGACCTTCTCGTAGCTGACCAGGCCAAATGTCGTGAACTTGTGACCGAGTTGAATAATCGGGTTAAGGAATCAGTTACCCTGAATGTAATGAAGGAAAATGGAACCGCGGCCAATCTCGAGGGAGGTGTTCATTTAGGTGACGTTCCCATTAGGAATTTTACTTCCAATTTTTGGGAAGATATGTCTGATGCGCTTACGGGATCGACTTTATCTGAAAAATATTTGATAAGGGGGGCCAATTGCGCTTTTTGCAGTGTGGCGTGCAAGAGGATAGTGCAGATTGATGAAGGGCCATTTGCTATCCCCAAAGGACCAGGGCCGGAATATGAGACGATAGCCGCTTTTGGATCGCTCCTTGGCTCAATGGACCTGGCTGCCGTGTGCAAGGCGGGGCGTGTTTGTAACGACTTGGGAATGGACACAATTTCTTGCGGCGCTACAATCGCATGGGTGATCGAAGCCTCAGAAAAAGGCCATATTGGGGCTGATCAATCGGATGGGCTGAAAGTCAAGTGGGGAGACATTCAGACCGTTATTGATGAACTATTGCCTTCCATAGCGCAAAAGAGGGGCAAGCTTGGAGCATTACTAGCCGAAGGCTCTGTAGCCGCTGCCAGGAGAATCGGACGAAATTCAAATGAATATACAGTCCACTCCAAGGGGCTTGAGGCTCCTATGCATGATCCTCGCGGAGGTGGCCATGGCCTCGCCTTGACTTACTCTGTCAGCCATCGTGGGGCATGTCACGTGTCGTCGCCGATGTTATTCATGGAAATGGGGGCGTGTTATTATCCGGAAATTGGCTTCGATTACGAGCTTGAGCCTCTCTCATCGGAAAATAAACCGGAGTCCGCTGTTGTGGCGATGACATTAGGAGCGTTGGAAAACAGCGCATGTATGTGTCAATTCGCGGATCGTGAAATCACAATCCCGGAATGGGTGCAACTGTTCAACGTTGTAGCTGGATTAGACTGGGAAATAGATCACATGATGAAGGCTGGGCGTCGAATTTTCTATTTACAGAGATTGATAAATTATCGTTACGGTCTGAGGGCAAAGGACGATCATCTCAGTCCTCGCCTCTTAACCCCAGCAGTCGACGGCGCTCCTGAAGGAATCGAAATCGACTTCGAAAAAATGAAAACAAAATTCTACAAACTTATGGATCTAGACCAAATATCGGGAATTCCATCCAAGAAAACCCTACAGGATCACAATCTCGAACTGGAAGCTGATACCATTCTTGGGGAATAGCCCTTGAGTATTTTTTTGCAACCTGTCGGCGTCACAAAAAATTATGTGGATACCCAGGCCATGGAAGTGGAAGGGAACTTCACAATAGGCGAATTACTTGAATCCTTGAATTTACCTGCTGGAATCAATGCGATCGCTATAATTGATGGAAAGAGGATGCCGGGGGATGAACCGCTCAAGGACGGAGCAGTGGTCAAGATAGTCTCTCTGGTACTAGGCGGCTAATACCGTTTCGTTTAGATTGAGTTTTTTTCAAGCCATAGGACTAGGCTTAGCACTGTCCATATCTGTCTATTATTATCTCTCGTTCCATTCAAATGTTCATCTAAAAGGGTTTTGCAGTATTGAGGGTTAATTATTCCCAAGCGAGCCAACCGGTCCTCCAAAAATATGTCGCTCACAAAAGTTCTCAGTTCATCTCTGATCCAAAAAGGTAGTGGTGGTGTAAAACCTCTTTTCTTACCTTTCTGAATAGACGGGGGAAGAAGCAGTTTGACAGCGTTTCGTAAGAGACTCTTTGTTTGAAAACCCTTTGATTTTATTCCTGGAGGTATCATGGACACCCGCTCCACCAATTTGTGATCCAGGAAAGGCACCCGGGCCTCCAACGAATTAGCCATGGTCATCCTGTCCACTTTCGTAAGATTATCATCAAGCAGGAACGTTTTCGCGTCTACATATAGGACCTGGTTCAAAGGGTGGCAGTTTTTCACCCGTTTGAAATGTCTATCAAAAACCCGAAAAGTGTCCTCAAAGCCTTGAGTCAGAAAATCCTTAGTAAAAAGCTTCTGCTTGTCTTGCTCATTGAATATGACCTTCCACCAGTAATGGCCGCGCTCAAATGGCAGATCGGCGCCTGTGACAAACCTTTTTGCCTTATAGTCGAAGCTTATTCGTTCGAAAGATGTTGGCAGAGACAAGATTATACGATTAACAATATTTTTCCTGACCCAACTTGGGATCATTCTGAAAATCCGACTCACTTTAAACGCGAAATGTGTCGGATACCCTGCAAATACTTCATCTCCACCATCCCCTGTCAGAACGACTCGAACCCGTTCTGCGGCCATCTTCGAAACAAGATAGGTCGGGATAGCCGAGTAGTCTGCAAACGGTTCATCGAAAAATGCGAGAAGGTTCTCAATAGATCCCACCATAAATGGATTCACCATTCTCTCAACGTGTTCCGAGCCGATCTCATGAGCTACAAAACGGGCTTCCGACGATTCGTCGTAGGACTTGTGTTGGAATCCAATCGTGAATGTCTTGAGAGGCGCATTCAGCTTGCGAGCCATGATTGCCGATATTGTGGTGGAATCCAAGCCTGCGCTAAGTAAAGCGCCGATCGGGACATCAGATATCATTTGCCGCCTTACAGCGGTCTCGATCAAATTTATGATTTCTTCATCAAATGAGGTTTTTGAATGATCTTCTTCCCCAGCAGGGGGGGTCGGGATATCCCAATATGTTTTCTTTGTTAAACCATTCTCGGAACAGGTGAGAATTGTGGCGGGCTCAAGCTTCTTGATGGCTGAAAAGGCCGTTTCCGGTGTCGGCGTGTACATTAGGGAGGCATAATCGTACAATGCCTGGCAATTCGGAGCACGATCAACGGAGGTCTTTAGCAAGGCTTTTATTTCACTTGCAAAAAAAAAATTCCCCTTGGCGTCCAAACAATAGAATAAAGGTTTAATGCCTAGGCGATCTCTAGCTACGAACACCTGTCTCTCTCTGGAATCCCATATCGCAAATGCGAACATTCCATTTAGGTAGGTGACACTCTCTCTTCCATATTCTTCGTAAAGGTGAACAATTGCCTCAGTATCGGAACAAGTGCGAAACTTGTGGCCTCTTTTTTCAAGATCCGTCTGGAGTTCCTGATAATTGTAAATCTCACCGTTAAAAACTATCCATATGGATGAATCCTCGTTGCTTAGAGGCTGGTGTCCTCCTCCTAGATCAATTATGCTCAGTCTGCGCATGGCGAGCCCGACAGAACCAGCGATATAATAGCCTTCATCGTCAGGACCACGGTGAATCATGGTCCGATTCATATCCTGCATTAATTGCATGGAAACCGGGCTACGATCACCTATTGAAAAAGATCCGCAGATTCCGCACATATAAGCCAGCTTATTTATAGCTCAAGTCTAATCTCGTTCTTGAAGTCGAAGGGAAGCAAATTGATCAAGAATAAGACCAAAGAATATAATATTGATACCGCCCGCCAAGAACAAAACTACGCCTCCGGAAAATTGCTGAAACAAAATCAGGTTCCTGATCGTCAGGAAAATGCCTATTAATATCATTACTAATCCGACAGGCAAAAATATCTTGTTCGGATTCGTCATGGTAATGATTCTAAGAATAAACATTATGAATCTAAAACCATCCCTAAAGGGGCGCAGTTTGCTTTGTGTGTGCGCAGGCCTTGAATTGACCGTAATCGGCATGAAGGCCACGTTGTAGCCTGCCGTGATAAAGGACAGAGTGCTCGTAGAGGGGAATGAATAGCCGTTGGGATACAAGTGCAAGAATTTGATTGCGACCTCATGACGAAAAACCCGGAACCCGGATGTCAAGTCGGGAATATCTCTTTCAGCCAGAAAGGAAGCAAGCCCACGTAAAATACGATTTCCGAGGTTCCTCAAGGGAGAACCTTCCTGGCTAGTGAAAGTTCGTACGCCAACGACAAGATCGTAATCCTTGAGTTGTCCAAGTATAAGGGGTAATTCGCGAGGGTCATGTTGGCCGTCAGCGTCCAAAACTGCTATTGCGCCGCCATTTATCGATCTTAACGCGGTCTTCAGACACGCTCCATTCCCCTTGTTCGTAGGATGCCTGATCACATTCGCCCCTGCTGTTTCAGCCTCCCTTGAGGTATTATCCGTTGATCCATCATCGATAACCAGCACACATGCGTTAGGAACGTTGAAAAGCGCCCCGCGGACCACCTCAGCGACTGTATCTTCTTCGTTGTAAGCAGGGATGACTATTGTAACCATAGATTGGGAGAAGTCGTTTTTATCCATATAGCGCTTTCCATCATGAATAGGGTTCAAGAGCGGAAGAGGCTTCACAACTTTGACGCTATAACACAATCATGTACGTGAGTCGATATGAAAACTGGAAAGTTATAGAGGTGTGGTGGCGGTGCAGGGACTCGAACCCCGGACACTGCGGATATGAGCCGCATGCTCTAACCTTCTGAGCTACACCGCCACAATAATCATTGAAAATAACACTGGAAGCCCGCCTGTGTCAATATTCCGAACAATTATCAGAGAACATCTTACAAAAACAGATAATTATAATCATTATGTCAACATCTGTCTAACAATTTGCATGTTATTCAGAATATCCAAGTAAAGGCCCTTGATGTCAGCCAGGTTTCCAGAAGCAGCCATCTTCTCAATGCGCTCGGCTAACGAAGATATCTCCGGTAATAACAGATTTAAGGCGGCGCCTTTTATGGAGTGAGCCCTTTTACGA
This sequence comes from Deltaproteobacteria bacterium, assembly GCA_026388665.1. GTDB lineage: Bacteria > Desulfobacterota > Desulfomonilia > Desulfomonilales > Desulfomonilaceae > CAJBEZ01. The sequence goes on along the minus strand of JAPLJJ010000046.1, from coordinate 7,979 downwards.
ACTATTTCACAATCTCCAGAGTTTATTCCCTCAAGCAAAGCAGGCAAGTCCTCATTTTCTGTATAATCCAGAAAAACCATTACAAACTCTACCACGTCTTCATGGTTTATCCCAAGTTCCTCCGCCAACTGTTCAACTGTAATCATTGATTCCTCACCCCCTGGTAAATTTCTATTTTCTGTAACACTATCAAATCCCAAAACATCTCACAATTATGTCTTATCTGATGAGGACAGATGATGAACCACTATCTCAGGGGGACAGTTAAATCTCACTGGTAGCAAAGCGTAAAATCGCCCCCATAATTCTGACAGTTTTAAAACACTTCCAATAACGTTAAGGACCCTGTCCATGTTTTTGAAGTGAAATGAGCCAACTCCAGGACCGAGAATATCCGCAGCATGCCTAATTTGTATAGACAATCTGCGTGCTATATACTCAGCCCCGCACCTTTCAATCAGTTTTTCTAAGAATTTTGTTTCCACAAGATAATTTGGTTACGCAACTTGCGCATGTGGCGAATTCTCGTTAGAGCGGGTTAAGGTTTAAGCCACCTTCACTACAGGGGAATTTCTTAATTAAGCGCATAACATTTTTCCCACCCTCTTCTGATTTATACAACAAGTCATCCATGAATTTTCTCATAAACCATAACCCGAGACCACTTTCGCCAACATTTTCGAAATCCGGTTCTCTGATTTCATCAGGATTAAAACTTTCCCCATAATCTTCCAGACGAATTTCAAGATAATTGTGTCGAACAAAAATCTCTATACGAACCGGACCTTTCTGTTTTGACTTATAAGCATGCATGCTAACGTTGGTGTAAGCTTCATTGAAGGCTAGTTCCACATTGTCAACAACATCTTCAGCGTTTGAGAAAGCCGGCAATTGCTGAATCAGATTACGTACAAAAAGATCTAGCGGTCTGAGTAATACGAGTTCCGCCTCGGTTTCGATCTTTACGTATAATTCGTTTTCCATCTTTTAGTTCCCCGGTCAGCGGGCGAAAAAACGACGTTGAAAGAAGAAACCTTATCCCCACTATCCGGTCATCCAAACGATTTGATAGCAGTCTCCAAATTGTCGTAAATTTCAAAAACCCTATGAAGCCTAGTCAGTTGAAACAATGTCTGGGCTTGAGCGGATGGTCTTGCAATCTTAAGGTCCCCATGATTTTTTATCAGTGTCCGTAGAGAAGCGACGAGAGCGCCACAACCCGAACTGTCTATAAATTTGGTCTTGGCCAGATCTATAACCAATTTGGTGGACGTTTCTTCCGACATTTTTCTTACGGTTTCTTTAAGGTGGGGAGCAGCCATTGCATCAAGCCTTTCATCGGTGCTTATCACCGTCACCCCGTCCCTTTTTTCAATCTCCATGTCTATTTCTCCTGTTGCAATCCGAAAAAAAGTCTCGCAGAAATCATCGCTTCAATAGCAAGAAACTTCTTAAATGACACCAATAATTTTTCAGTTCCGTGTCCAAAATTCTAAACTCTTTTCCATTGTCTTACCAAAAGTTTCTTAATCGCTTTCACCAGAATTCTCATATCCTCTTTGAGGTTCCTCGTGGCGGTAAAATAATTTTCCGCAGCTATTTTTTCTTCCTGGAGAACATCCTCAGAGCATTCGGCGTCTACTGGGGTGAACAACCCATCAAGCGCTTCAAAACGCTGTAAAGTCCAATCCTCTTTGTAATGTTTATAATCCCGATCCCTTAAAGGACGCACCCCCACGAGTCTGATGTTTCCGGCCAATACGTTTATTAGACTGGGAAGACGCTCTACGAAAGGTCCTGAGTTTTCAAACCATAAAAAGTTCTTAGCCTGTGCCGCATCTTTTGAAGAGGGGTAGAAATATATATCCCGCACCATAAATTGGCAGGATCCAAAAAAAGGCTTTTTCCTAACCAAGCGAATAAGTCCTTTAGTAAACCAAATTGGAAAAGTTATCAACAGCAGAATCAGAGCCAATATTTTGTCTACAACCTTTTCCGGCAGAGCGTATATTATTTTTCGGTTTACTCCGGATAACAAGAATGGGTCACGGACTGGTGTCCATGTCCCGATCTCAATGTTTATCATGACATTTGCCACGACGATGCTGCTTTCAATATTTGCATCCATCCCGACATACGTCTCCGGGAAAATCACACTTGACCTGACTATGGCGGCTTTGTCTACTATGACTCCATTCCCAAGAACGCTGTATGCGAGAATTTGAGCCCTTGAGTTAACGCGGCAAAAATCTCCTATGCAAGATGGGCGATTAATTATCGCCGTAGGATCAATACGGGTATGGTGACCTATCTGTAGGGTCTCCTTTTTTGAACTTTGATCGGCCAAACCTAGGAAATCGGAAAAACAGCCATCTAATGATGCTATATTGGCTGTCCAAAGATCTTTGGGTTCTCGAATAGATGTGAAATTACCGTTCCAAGAATAATCGACTGCTTCAGGAAAATTCGTGTCAAGTAGTCTGGAAACATAAACTCCTGTTTCTTCGGGCTCACACTCTGTTGAGCTAGAGCATCGGGTAACCGTATCCCCATCACATCGCAGCTCAATTCTACTCCCTGCCATAACCCTGGTAATTTTCCCCTGTCTGTTGTCGTGAAAATTCAGAAGGTTTTCATATCGAATATTCATTATTGTCTCGGTGGGAATAATGACCACCGTCTCTGGGGCCGTCCCGGAAATACGTCTGAGGATTTCTTTCGGGCCGCACGGGTCCTTACACGCCACTACTTTGATTGAAGCTCCCCAGCGGGTATCCGGCCCGACAAATTCGCTCACCGACAAAGGATTCTCAACAACAAGTATCAATATATCCCGTATCCCGCTTATGACACAGTTTATGATATGCCACTCGAGCATGGGCTTGTTCAGAATAGGAAGCATCCCAACAGGCCAACGCCTAGTGATCGGTTGAAAACTTTCAGAATTGTTAAAAAGAGTAAGAACAGCTTTCATGTTTAATCAAACCAACTCATTAAGGGCCGAACCAAACAGAACCCACCTTGTGTATAAAACGTGGGACATCTTGCTTGAACCCAAAACCCGATTATCTTTTGTCCCGGGAGTCGTCAGTATGCCCCTTTCCCGGACAGAACCGCTGGAATCGTCTTTAACAGAAGCTTAATGTCTCCCCAAAAAGATTGGCTCTCAATGTATTGAATGTCTAGACGGACCTGAGTGTCGAAATTGATGTCACTCCTGCCGCTCACCTGCCAGAAGCAGGTTATTCCGGGAATCAGTTCAAGTCTACGGCGATCCGTCAATGTATATAACTCAACTTCTTTCGGCGGATGTGGTCTAGGGCCTACCAAAGACATGTCTCCCTTCAGAACATTATACAGTTGTGGAAGTTCGTCTATACTCAGTTTTCTTATCAGTCGGCCAACTTTTGTTATTCTGGGGTCTGTCTTCATCTTGAATATGACACCACCTGTCTCACTTTGAGGTAGAAGCTCCTCTTTCATGTCTTCCGCGCCCATGACCATGGAACGAAATTTGTACATTTTGAATTTCTTCCCCCATTTTCCCGCTCGATCTGACGCGAAAACTGCCGGGCCACCATCTTCCAGCTTAATGAGCAATGCTGTGATCGCGAAAACAGGAGAAAAAAGCAGGAGACCAATCAATGCGCTGATTATGTCCATACCTCGCTTCAAGGCTCGGCTGCCCTCTACGACAGTTATCCACATAACCTTTTTTATTGTGAATCGTAACCATTGTCTCCATCGAGATATTCTGACTCCGTTTCGAGCGTGTTTCCGATACAGCTCCTCCATCAAGTCGTAGTCACGTTGAAACTTTTCACCGTTCTCAGGCATGGTTCTCTCGGCTCAGAAATTCATTCATGAAAACTAGGACAGATATCTCATTAGACAACTGCCGTCAGAAACATGGTTATGTCATCCTCAAAATTTTTCGTACAGTGAAATGCCTCCAGATTATCCAATATGATCGGCAGGATCTCGCTGGTAGGACGGTCTACATTGTCCATGAGCGTTTGTTTCAGTCTTTCTACTCCATAAAAATATTCCTGACCATCGGTCTGGTGACCTGATAACGTTTCCGTCACTCCATCGGTGAAAATCAGAATCTTGTCACCTTTGGCCAGTTGAACTTTACCCTCCTCGTAATCCGTCCCCCTCACCACTCCAACTAAGGGCCCGCCGACTCCCAGTTCCAGCACTTCTCCGAGATCATGTTTAAACAAAAAAGGCATTGGGTGTCCTGCGTTTGTATAGACCAGTTCGAGCGTTTTCAGATCAACTACTCCATAAAAAACCGTGAGAAAATCCGAATCAGGTAAAACTCGAAACATTTGATCATTTATCACCTGGAGGAGTTCAGCGGGTGAATCCGTGGTACGGGCAAATGATTGGAAAGCCATTTTGAACATCGCCCCTACCATCGCCGAAGCCACCCCGTGCCCGGAAACATCCACTTCAGCAAATCCTATCTTGGAACGTCCCAGGTCGATCACATCATAAAAATCTCCGCCTGCCGGAGAGACGGGCTTATACAGGGCTGAAAACACGATGTCGTCACAGGTCGGGAAATCCTCAGGCAATAGGGATCGTTGTAACTGGGAAGCCATTCCCATCTCTCTTGCCATCACTCGGTTGCGTTCCTCAATCTCCTTTCGAGCTTCGTACAACGCGAGGTGATTCTTTACCTTTATTAGAAGTTCCTGTTTGTTATAAGGTTTTGTTATATAATCGACAGCGCCGGCTTCCAGGCCTGTCTCCCTACTTTTGGAATCCTCTAAAGCTGTGAGGAATATGACTGGAACGGCAAGCTCAATGATACCGTCCTTTAAGATTTGAAGCGTCTCGAATCCATTGAGTCCTGGCATTTCAATATCGAGAAGCACTAGGTCAGGCGGCTGGGCTTTGGCCTTGTCTATAGCCTCATGCCCGGAAGCCGCCGGGATCACGTCATAACTTTTCATGAGCATGGTTTCTAAAATGCGACGGCTCGTAGGATGGTCTTCGACCACTAGGACTCTGGATCTGATCATCTTTGTGTTTCTCGTCTGACTCAGTCCCAAAAGAGTTCAACAAACAAGACATATTTTCACTAATAAATTGAATATTTAGCATATAAAAGTGGAAAAAACAACCTGGATTAGCACCCAATCATGGTTAGTAGCCTGGCAAACATCAATCACTAACCTTAAGCCACGCTGTTTTTACACGATGTAAAGAATACTGACACGCGTTAACTCTGCTTTTGATTTGAACGAAAGAGTTTATTGAGCCCGTCTCTCATAACTGTTGACCCACTACAAAGATTCTATTTCGTTTATCGAGATCGACCTAGATATGGCACAGCCTTTGCTGCTGATTTTGTTGGGTTGGTCTAAAACGAAATTGAGTCTTTGAAGAAAGAGGACATAATAGTATTGTTCGAAAATGATTTCCTAGGTCCAAATATATTTTGAGAACTCAACACAAACTTGCAGCCGAACACTGAGCGACAGCATCGGAGTATTTCCATGTTTCACAAACACTATGAGACCCTCAGGATCAAAATGATCGTTATGACGCTGGGTTTCTCCCTAATTCCCCTGCTCGCTTTAGGCGTCACGATCTATTACCAATTTAATAATACCTTCCAGAATAAAATTACTGAATCACTCAGAACTCTCGCTCAGAACAGGAAAAGCTCTATCGAACTTTTCTTCGACGAGAGAATTTCTCAGCTTAACACTATCGCTCAAACCCATTCCTTTGAAAGACTTAAGGAAGAAAGCTTTTTGACAAAAGTTTTCAATGTTATGCAGTCAAGGTCCAAATCTTTTATCGATCTAGGTGTTATTGATTCTGATGGGAATCATCTTGCCTATGTCGGCCCATATTCTGAAAAGTTGAAAAGCGTTAACTATGCGCATGAAGACTGGTTCCAGGCCGTTCAATCAACGGGTGTTTATGTCAGCGATGTGTTCCTTGGTTTCAGAAAAGTCCCACATTTCATAATTGCAGTAACAAGTGTCGAAAACAATCGTGTCTGGATCTTAAGGGCGACAATTAATTCGGCGATCATCGATGAGATCGTGAGCGGAGCTCAAATAGGAAAACGGGGTGACGCATTTATCATAAACCGAAAGAATATTCTCCAAACAACCCCACGCTTTGCAGGGAACCTTCTCGAGAGTCCGAATTCACCGGACTTTTCCTCATCACGTGGAACTACTATCGAACTCATGAGTTTCAAGGGCGAAGAGAGTTTGTACGGCGCGATTCCTATATCCAACCCGCAGTGGGTGTTGGTTATAAGGGAAGATCCCCAGGAAGAAATGGCGTTGCTTTCCGGGGCCTATTATACGGAAGCCTTGATTCTTGGTTTCGGTGTCATCCTTGTAATCCTTGGAACGGTCTTCACGACCAGGCTTATGACTAGAAGATTGATTGAAGCGCAAAAGGACAAAGCCAAGAGCGAGGACCTAATGATCCAATCAAGCAAGATGGCCGCTCTTGGTAAGATGGCCGCAGGTATTGCCCATGAGATTAATAACCCACTTCAAATTATTGGTGATCAGGCGGGATGGATGAAAGACTTGCTTGAATCGGAAGATATCAAAAAAAGTGAGAATTTCGAGGAATTTGACCAATGCATCAACAAAATCGAACGACAGGTGAATAGGTCCCGCGAAATAACCCATCGCCTACTCCGTTTTGGCCGAAGGATGGAAACGACACAGGAAATGGTTGATATTAACCACTTACTGGCGGAGACTATCACATTCCTGGAAAATGAGGCTCACTTCAGAGACATCCAGATTCAAACCGAATATGATGAGTTGCTTCCAAAGGTTTCAACTGATCCAAACCAACTTCAGCAGGTTTTTCTTAACATCATAGACAATGCTATTGATGCAGTAGGTCAATCGGGTCAGTTAAGAATAAGAACTAGCACCGATCTCAAAGATCCCAAGGAACTTGTTGTTCAAATATCGGATAATGGCCCTGGAATTTCCAAGGAAGCATTGTCGAAAATATTTGATCCGTTTTTCACCACCAAGAGAGCAGATGAAGGCACAGGTCTGGGTCTGTCCATTAGTTATGGAATAGTGGAAAAATTGGGTGGACATATTGAGGTTGAAAGTGTGGAAGGAAAGGGAACCACATTCTATGTTCGTATCCCAAACGTCTGAATTAATTTAAAGAAAACAATATCTTCAAACATAGAACAGGCTTCTATACCAGGAGGCAAAGTATGGACCGATTTAGAGTGCTTGTGATAGATGATGAAATCGATTTCGTTGAAACCATGGTCAAGCGGCTCAAAGACAGGGGATTGGAAGCGGATGGGGCTACCAGCGGGCCTGAAGGGCTAGATTTGCTCGATAATAAAGACGTTGACGTGGTAGTGCTTGATGTAAAAATGCCAAAGATGAGCGGGATCGAAGTTCTAAGAGAAATTAAAAAGAAAAAGCCGTTGACCGAAGTGATCATGCTCACTGGCCATGGATCAGTAGAAGCCGGTATACAAGGGCTACAATTGGGAGCATACAACTATGTTATGAAACCGGTCCCTTTTTCGGAATTGTTGACCCTGATAGTTCAAGCGTACGAAAGGAAGTTGATCGAACAGGAAAGAGACTCCTAAGAGCCGCCAACACAAGACTCTATCCTCAACTGAACCGGCTTCCAGGTTAACGGTTCATTGATGAAATTAAATCGAAAAATACATTACCTTGCCCCTGTCCTGACTGCTCTGGCGGCTTTCCCGATCTATTGGTCAGGTAATTCCTTTGTTGCAGTACTTATATTTCTGTTGGGCTGTACACTGTTCTTACAAGTTCGGTCATTCTTGTTGAATGGACTCAATGAACAAGATCCACGGCGCACCAATTTGAGTGAACCGGTACGCCCCAAAATCTTCTCTTCACTTGATGAACTAGCGTCAGGTATCGCTCATGAAAGCAATAATCCTTTGGCGATAATAGCCCAGGAAGCTGGTT
>JAPLJJ010000186.1 GCA_026388665.1 Deltaproteobacteria bacterium | reverse complement strand
TCACGGCATACTGACGTCGCACGAGAGATTTGCGATACTCCACCGTAGCCTATAGACATGGCTCCTGCTGCGACAAGAAGTCGTCTGTCTCGCTCGTCCAGAACCGGATAGAGTATGTCATAAAGCTGCTTGATCGTCTCCGCATCACTCATGCCCCCGTCTATAATCCGAAAAACTACCAGTTGCAAGTATTATTTCGTGACGATCCCTTAGTGCGAGCCGCGGGGCAGATTCAGATACTGTCGCCTTGCTTCTTTGAGACCGACCCAAGTTCGACCCTGTGTGAACTAGACGCGGATTTATTCTTTATTCGGTCGTTCAACACCATCTTTACAATGAAGGATCTTTGCTTAACGGTCTTGGTTATATTCAACTCAACGGTGAAATAAAGATCCAAGATTGGTGAGCGGGAGACCTTATTAATTTTGCGGGTATTCTCATTTCCAGTGATCAATTTACCCGAGGTGTCATAAATAAAGAGACCGACGGCACAGTCTATGATGTAACGACCCTCGCTTTTCAACACCCCGTAGTTTGCAGCTCAACATAGAATATCACCTTAGAGCCAGGCTGACCGGCCTCAAGCGGCGAATAGATCCCATAACCCTCGACCGCTTTGCACGGAACTACCTTCCCAAAGCCCAACTCAGATTTGTTCTGTAATTCCAGAATTTTCTCTTTCAGGAGAGAGACTTCTTCTGTTTTCTTGGATGGAGAAGCAGCGCTGTTTTTATCGCCTGGATTTTCCGGGACCACGGGCTCACCAGTTCCCATTTCGGCTGGGTTCTGTTTTTGTTCCGGCGACTCAGCATTCGCGTATTGGTTCCCAGAAAATACACAAACAAAGATCAAGATCAAAATTAATAAGAAGATCCTATCGAACATCACCTGTCCTCCTTGTCTTCTCACAGCAATTCGCGTTGCAGCGCCAGGACTCAGATATATCGCCTTCCGGCCCTACATATAGCAAAGACTTGCCTTTAATCCTTTTCAAAATCATTTTCATCAATCCGTTTTTATCACAATCAATATTGGCGCTGACCTTGATGTACCGGTCAAAGAATTCCAAACGATCATTCAAATCTATAGCCGATGGCGACGACAGAAAAAGTTGCGCAAGATTTTTCGCCCGCATTTTACCGTTCACATCCTTTCTAAATCGTCGAACATCATCATAATCCAGCAAGGAAAAGCTGATCGAGTCCAAACAGTGCAGGTCGTGCCCTACCCCGTGGTCTAGAGAATGGCTTTCTGAAACAATGATGTTACATGTCTTAAGATCGGTGTGGAAAACACCTGATCCATGCAGCCCTGCCAAAAAATCCGCGAAAATTTCCAGGAACCTGCGCTTTTCCTCCTTCGACCACTGCTTCTTGATCCGATTCACCATATATCGATCCAATTCTCTTGCGTCCGGGACGGCCGTCATAACGAGCCATTCTTCAGTAATGATCCGGCAGCGACGCTTTAGGACCAATGCTACAGGAGCGGCAGCAGTGAACCCGCGTTCAAAAAGGAACGCCCCATTATGAAAAGCTCTCGATCCGTGCGTCGAACGAAGCACTCCTTTTAAAGAGTAACCGGCGCCCCGGTCCTTAAAATGCTTGACACACAATACAGGTAGCCCAGGAATCGAAACAATCGAGATCGAAGTTTCCGGAGCGTTTTTCTTAACGGTTTCAGATCCGGACTCAATCTGACGATCATGTTGATCGATTGCGACAAGCGCAACCACCGCAATCTCTGAATCGGGTAAATCAAGAATGGATTTTGCACAGGGGCTAATTTTTGTCGAAATGTTCTCGTCAGGAGAATGTGGCGGGGACCTAAGAATGGAATCGCACTTAAGCATGGTCAGGACCCGTTCGAGAACGTTTCATCAAAGCCAGGATCTTGTACCTGGAGTAATATCGCCAGGTTCTTGGTCTTAACGGTGTTCTTTTTACCGCGCTGCCGAACCACTTCACGGCATTATCGAAATCGCCAAGATTCACGTATGCCCTTCCAAAGGAAATATCATGATCCGATAACGTTTTCAGGAAGATATCTCTTGGGATACGATCGGGGTCGTAGTTGCTCATCAAAATATCATAGGTGTCGGACCTGACCCCTACCCTGTTATGGCTCGTGTTTGATTCATAAAACCTGATGAACGCCAGTGGCTTCTCAACATACGCTATCTCATAATCTTTCGCTCTCTTGAGCCACACATCGAATTCCTCAGCGAATCGATACCTGGTGGGAAACCCTCCTATTCGTTCCAAC
>JAPLJJ010000068.1 GCA_026388665.1 Deltaproteobacteria bacterium | reverse complement strand
TTTTTAATTCAGTATTTGACATCAGCGCTTGCCGATGATAACAATGCCGTCCGAATCTGGTTGACGTCCATACTTGAGTCGCATCCCATCCGGCATTTTACGTGTTGATTGGTCGTTGGCAAATAGTAGTGATGTTTGAAACTAATAATACATTTATTAAGTGACGACCTAGCGTAAAGTTAAAACTTAAATTTATAAGTATTATGAATCTTTTTTGGTATCTTGTTGTCTTGAGATAGTAAAACCTAACCCGCTCTCAAGAAGACGCCTGTAAATGGCTTGATGATCGTTTTCGAGGCCACTGAGATCCAATAATTCTCAAACTCAGATTCTTAAGTCGTCTTGAAATTTTTAGTTGACCTTCTAACCGACTTTTTCCGGCCGTAGTCGCGGTGACTATTAGTGTCGTTAGAGTCCTATATGTATATGTCCGAAAAGGAGTATTCGTTTTGGAAAGATGTAAAACTTGCGGAAGAGAATATTCAGCGAACCAGACAATGACCTATTCCGTCTATGGTTATTGTTCCTGGGAATGTTTAATGAACAAAAAGGGCCGTACTGGGCAACCCCCCAGGAATCAGAAGAAAGGGAATTCGCACAAGAGTTCTCCGCAACACAGAACCAAGTGGGCTTGATGTCTTTTGCGCGCCGATTCTGGTTATTGACTTAAAGGCTTCTTTTACAAATCCTGTTTCCTTGTGTCATTAGTTTTGTCCTCGGAACATTTTGTTTTGGCCTTCAATCAATATCTCGCGACCACTCAAGGGCCCCAATCCCTTCATTTTGTGGTTTCGTAAACAGTAATCAAACACGTTTCTCACGCTTTGTTAAATAAAGTGAAAATCCGCTCAGCGCGAGCTATGTCCTAAATCCATACATCGCGAAATAGGGCCTTGCCTAAAATGGTGCCGCAAGGGACTTGTCGCCTGTTTAGCACTTGTTACAGTTGCCTAAACGCTCGTCTCAGGGCTAAATATACGCGTAATACGGGTTCGCTTTTCAACAAATTACTTGCAGGGAGATCGAGAGACCGGAGGCATTCAATACGAGGGACACAGAACCGTCGAACCTTCTTTAGGCCACCCTGCTTTTGCGCCATATTACTAATTAATAAGTGAAATGGTATAAGGTCGTTATTTATGGCTCTGGAGATTGGAAAATGAACGAGAAGGAATATCACAAAATAGTACGGGCCCTTGAGGAGACACATCGCAACCTTGCGCTTCTTACTCTAAACCAAAGTATCGGCGCTTCCGTTAACAAAAAATTTTCGGATATCCTGACCGAGGACTCAATCTTGTTGAGGCCAAGCCTTATTAATGATCTCAGGATGATGGCTGATTCAAGTGCGGACCCAGAAGAACAAGACAGGATCGAGCGCGTTTTAATCTCCTGTATGGATCTGGCCATCGAAGCTGAGAATTCTTCATTGTCGGACATGCTCAGATTTTACCTGGAACGAGGGAGAATGGTTGTTCAAGGACAAAAAATCCCAGCGATGGATATTGTCCCTTGGCTCCAGAAGCAGGATGTCTTCGAGCTTCGAGAAGAAATGCGAAACGAGATCGGTATTTTTTCACGAGCCATTATCAATCCCATTTTATTAAGCATTCTGGATCTGACTATCCGAAAGGTGACAGAACAGTTTGGATTCGAAAATTATGCGCGTTATACGGAGAACAAAAGAAGTTGCTCATTTGAAGACTGGCAACGGACGTTCCTTTCGTTCCTGTCAAATACGGACGATGAATATTACAAGAGAACTCGGCCCTGGGCAGAGGAACGACTCGGTCGTCCTTTGGAAGACCTAAACCGATGCCATGCTCTGCGTCTGCTCCGAATTGACACTTTTGATAAGTATTTCTCAAAGTCGTCTTTAATTGAAATAATTCAAAAAACCTTCGCAGGATTGGGACTAGATCTGAACCGCCGAAAGGACATAATTATTGATGAGAAGGCTGATCCCAGGAAAAACCCGAACGCGATTTGTGTCCCGATAGAATTACCGGGAAAGATACATGTCATTATCAAACCAATAGGTGGTCTAATAGATTTGGAGGCGTTGTTGCACGAAATGGGGCATGCCTTCTTCCTAAGTGGTTTCTCTGTCGACGCTCCTGTAGAATACAGAAGATTGTATAGGACCGCAGCCCTGGATGAGTCTTTAGCTTTTCTATTTACACAATTGTTAGAAAACCCATTATGGTTAATGGATGTTGCGAAACTAAAAAAATCAGACGCTGAAAAGTTGAGCGCGGTTTCAAGAACCAAAAGACTGCTACTAATTAGGCGTCATATTGGTAAATTCATGGCAGAGAAGGAACTCTTTCAGTATGGAAATTTTAAGGACTCGGGTTTTTACTGTAACTGGTTGAACAGGTCAACCGGTTTTAATTACGAGCCGGATGGTTACCTTATCGACATGGACCCGGATTTTTACTCGGCCGAATATGTCTGGGCTTGGGCCGGGGCGGAGATCCTGAGAGAATATCTAGAGAACTCGTTTGGTAGTGATTGGTTTCAAAGTTCTGAAGCAGGCAGTTTTCTTGGAAAAATATCTCTAGAGGGACGTAAGAACTCTCTTGAACAGGCTTTATCAAAATTTTGCGGAGCAACTCTGTCAATGCCGCAATTTTCTGCAAACTGAGAACAATCACAATGGAGAATCAGATACGAATGCCAGATTTATGAATGGATCGACAGTTTCTGCAATGAACGTTTAGGCTTTAGATGGAGGGTGAAATTGGATGAGCTAGGAGTGGTGTCTACACAATACATCCAGTTTGATGGGATACAACTCGAGTCTGGCGTTGATCTGCGTCCGTTGACTGTGGCGTATGAGACTTACGGCGAGTTAAACGAGCATAAGAATAATGCGGTCCTGGTAGTGCATGCTCTTTCGGGGGATGCTCATGCCGCTGGTTTAGACGAGAACGGTAGAGCTGGTTGGTGGTATGGCATGATTGGGCCGGGTAAAGGCATTGACACCAACAAATACTACGTAATCTGCTCAAATTGCCTTGGTGGATGCAAAGGGACAACAGGCCCCACGAGTATTAATTGTGGTACCGGTAAACCTTTTGGTCGATCTTTTCCTTTAATCACAATTGGCGATATGGTGAATGTTCAGGTGATGTTAGTAGAAAAACTGGGCATTCCAAAGTTGCACAGCGTGATCGGTGGCTCTATGGGAGGCATGCAGGCATTGGACTGGGCATGTCGTTATGGAGATCGACTCGAGTCCGCGGTTGTAATAGCTGCGACTGCGCGCCTTTCGCCCCAGGGCATAGCATTTAACTGGGTTGGTCGAAACGCAATACGTTCTGACCCAGTTTCTCCCGTCAAACAACCTGACTCGACTGACAACGATCATAAGACAGGGCGCGGTTTGGCCGTAGCGCGAATGATCGGCCACATCACTTACCTTTCTGAAGAAACCATGCAGGCTAAGTTCGGTAGAAAAAGAACTTTGCGAGACATGGACGGCACTACGTATAGTCTGGGTGAAAATGAAGGTCTCGGAGGTGAATTCGAGATC
>JAPLJJ010000059.1 GCA_026388665.1 Deltaproteobacteria bacterium | reverse complement strand
TGTGACCGGCGCTACCGGTTTTATAGGGAGACATTTGACCGACTTTTTACTTGCCGGGGGTCATGATGTGATTTGCCCGGTCAGAGAACCGGAGCGACTCCGACATTTCGAGCCTACAAGGATAAAAATTACAACTTTTGAAAAACTTGACTATCAGATAAACCGAGGCAACCAAATTGACTATGTGTTTCATCTGGCAGGCGCGACTAGATCTTTAGACTATGCTGGTTATTACCGGGCAAACGTCGAACTGACCAAGAATTTGTTGGAACTTGTTCTTAGAAAAGTTGATCGCGAAAATTTTAAGCGGTTCGTGTTTGTAAGTTCGCAAGCGGTAAATGGCCCTGCGAGAGATTCTAGTTCCTGTGTCACTGAATACGATGATCCAAATCCGGTTTCTCTTTATGGTTACTCTAAACTAGAGGCTGAACTAATAGTACGCGACTATGGTAGTTATCTCCCATATGTGATCGTCAGGCCCTCAACTGTGTTCGGACCTGGCGACAAAGATGTTTTCGGTGTGTTTAAATCCTGCAAGTATCATATTGCCCCTTGTCTTGCTGGTAAAAACAGGAAAATTAGTGTTGTTTTTGTAGAAGATCTAGTTGAAGGCATCGTCAGCGCGGCATTATCAGAAAGCAGTCTTGGTAAGACCTACTTTATCACAAATCCGGAACCTGTTATATGGCGTGATTTTGTACAAGAGATAGCACATGTAATGGATGTCCGAGTATTGATCATGCCTGTCCCAAAGTTTGTTCTGAGACCCTTTGGCATTTTATCTGATATTATTGGCAGATTGTCCGGGAAACCTTCTTTGTTCAGGACGGAAAAGATAGATGAAATGGATCAGTGGTATTGGATTTGTTCATCTGAACAAGCCCACCGTGATTTAGGTTGGATTCCAAGAAATACTATAGATGAGGCTTTAACGAAAACTTATCGCTGGTACATTAACAATGGCTGGTTATAAATTTTCAGAGGGTGGCGGAGAGAGAGGGATTCGAACCCCCGGTACCCTCACGGGTACAATTGATTTCGAGTCAACCCCCTTCGGCCTCTCGGGCATCTCTCCGCAGTCAATTTTTCCGGCTCTTGGTCTCTTCGCGTTTCTGTCTAAAAAAGCGTCGTAGCTGTTGGCCTGCTTCTTCTCGCATAACTCCTGATTTAATTTCTATTTCGTGATTATATCTGGGATCGTGTGAAAAATCGAACAAGCTTCCGAATGCTCCGTATCTGGTATCCCATGCGCCAAAAACTACTCGACTAACTCTGGCGTTCAAAAGAGCCGCTGCGCACATTACGCAAGGTTCCAGAGTAACATATACAGACGCGTCGATCAATCTCCAATCACCCTGATTTTTCGAAGCTTTTCTAAGGGCTACGATCTCAGCGTGCGCGGTAGGATCCTGGTCGCTTTCCACTCTATTAAAACCGGAACCAATTATTCTTCCTTTCCGAACAATTATTGCCCCGACGGGGGTTTCCCCATGCAACGCCGCCTTACCGGCCAGAAAGAGGGCTATCTTCATAAAAAAAAACTCATTCCGACTGGTTGGGTCACACAATACTATTTTCCCACTCTTGTTTCTTTACACTAAGATAGCGCCTTGGGCCGCAGAGCTAACATGATCCGCATAACGCGCAAGATATCCTTCTGTTATTTTTGGTTTCGGTGGTTTCCATAGTTTTTTACGGGTCTCAAATTCTTCAGTGGAAATGTTTAAATCTATTCTCTTGTTAGGAATATCGATGGTGATCTCATCTCCATCCCGCACAAGCGCAATAGGACCGCCATGAGCGGCTTCAGGAGATACGTGACCGATGGCAGCTCCTCTGGTGCCTCCACTAAATCGTCCGTCGGTTATCAAACAAACTGTTTTATCCAGTCCCATACCCGCTAATGAGGCCGTGGGGTTTAGCATTTCCCGCATACCTGGTCCACCTTTTGGCCCTTCGTACCTTATGACTATTATTTCTCCCGCCTTTATTTCTCCTTTGAGAATTTCATCTACGGCTGTTTCTTCAGAATCATAGACTTTGGCTTTACCTCTGTTTTGTAACATTTCCCCAGCAACCGCAGATTGTTTCACCACAGCGCCTTCCGGCGCCAGGTTTCCATAAAGTATCGCTATCCCTCCTATCTCATGATAGGGACGATCGAGTGGTCTGATTATTTCAGGATCTAGGATTGTTATTTTTTCAAGGTTATCTTTCAGAATTGAACCCGTGGCTGTCATCACGTCTGGGTTCACAAGTCCCCTCTCCGCGAGTTCCTTAAGAACTGCTTGTATTCCTCCTGCTTGGTCAAGATCCTCAAGATGGTGAGGACCTGCTGGTGATAGTGAACAGATATGAGGAGTCATCGAACTTATTTTGTCAAATTGTTCCAGGCTAATGTTTAGATTCGCTTCATGTGCAATTGCCGAAACATGTAGGACTGTATTTGTGGAGCATCCAAGTGCCATATCTACTGCTATCGCGTTTTTAAAAGCATCCTCTGTTGCTATATCTCTAGGTCTTAGCTCTCTCGACACAAGTTCCATGACTTTCATGCCCGCCAGCTTGGCCAATCTTATTCTTCCTGCGTGGATTGCCGGAATAGTCCCATTACCTGGTAAACCTAGACCAAGCGCTTCGGTCAAACAATTCATGGAATTAGCGGTAAACATGCCTGCACACGATCCACAACCTGGACAAGCTTCGTTTTCAAGCTCTTCCAGTTCCTGATTGGACATCCTTCCCGCTGACACCTGTCCTACCGCTTCAAAGACGGTTATTACGTCAGCTTTCTTGCGTCGAAATTTCCCGGCAAGCATTGGGCCGCCACTGACAACTACAGCCGGGAGATTAAGTCTCAGCATTGCCATTAACATACCGGGTACAACTTTGTCGCAGTTCGGTATTAAAACTAATCCATCAAAAGGATGGGCTCTAGCCATAATTTCAATTGAGTCAGCTATTAATTCTCGAGAGGCTAGAGAGTACTTCATGCCCTCATGGCCCATGGCCAGACCATCACAAACTCCAATAGTCCGGAATTCAAGAGGAGTCCCTCCGGCAATTCTAATCCCTGCCTTAACCGCGTTAGCTATCTGGTCAAGATGAATATGACCGGGCACTACTTCATTTGCTGAATTAACAACGCCTATCAGTGGCCGGATAATTTCTTCGTCGGTCAGTCCCATTGCTTTAAGCAAAGCTCGTGATGGTGCTCTGACAAGGCCTTTTTTCATTAAATCACTTCGCACTTAGTTCTCCAATTATAAAAATACAATTCAAGATAATACCTTAGTAGAATAACAAGAATTATCAAACGAATGATTTCTTGATGTTATGGTTTAAGAATCTTCTTCACCTGAGGGGCCTGAATTCGTTCATAGACCGGTAGTTCTCCTAATAACGGCCGCGCGTACATTTTAAATTCATCCGTTACATTATTTACACCTTGTATAAAGTTGTCAGGCATACTTTTAGTTTCTTTGGCCACTTGTTCCAGAGGCGTTAGATTATATCTCACACCGTAATCTCCAACTCTCTCTATAGTAATTGAACCGTCAATTCTGTGCCAAGCCGCTATTTGCACCGCGCGTTCCCCTACTTCTCTAGCTTCATTAGCATCAACCGAACTTACACACCCCAGGAAGGATCGCTGCAAATATCCAAATGTATCGGATCGGACTCTTTTGATCTTTAACCGCTTCTTCACGATATCAGCCAGGGCATCGCCTAATGAAGTATTTCCCGATAATTGAATATTTCCATGCGCGTCTTTTTCGACATCTTTGAGTAGGCTCGCAACTACAGGAGTTCCTGATACATCTATTACTCCCTCGGATACAGCTATTACAACTCGTCCGAATTCCGCATACGCCGCATCTACACTGGCCAGGAATTCTTCCGCGTCAAAGGCTCGCTCCGGAAGGTAAATCAAATGAGGGCCATCATCATGGAACTTTCGAGCAAAAACTGAAGCGGCGGTAAGAAAACCTGCGTGACGTCCCATGACAACGCCTATATAGACCCCTGGAAGTGATCTGTTATCGAGATTCACACCCATAAAGGCCTGAGCCACAAATTTTGCTGCAGATCCATACCCCGGGCAATGATCGGTTACCCTCAAGTCATTATCTATTGTCTTGGGTATGTGCGTTACTCTTAATTCGTACCCTGCTTCCAAGGCAAATTTGTTCACGATCCGGCACGTCTCTGCGGAGTCGTTTCCTCCAATGTAAAAAAAGTAATGAATGCCGTGAGCTTTACAGACATCAAAAATTCTCTTGCAGAATTCTTCGTCCGGCTTGACTCTGGTGCTTCTTATGCCTGCCCCGGGGGTTAGGGCTACCATCTCAAGGTTATGTCTCGTGGCCTCAGTTAAATTCACAAATTCTTCAGCGACCAGACCCTCTACTCCTCGGAAGGCTCCATAAAATTGAGTGATGTTAGGATATTGTCTGCCTTGGAGAACCGCGCCTACTAAAGACTGATTTATTACTGCGGTGGGACCGCCTCCCATAGCAATGATAGCCTTGCCTGTTAGCTTTTCCATCTTGTTTTTCCTCCAGTCGATATTTTGTAGCAGGTGGTTTCTATCTTTATCTGTAGGCGTAGAACAAAAAACGCCTTGGTAACCCGAAAAAATCATTGATCGGAATAATTATCACTAGCTTCTTAATTTCATTTCACATTACGAAAAAGATAATTTGTTGTCATGGAAAATAATGACTCAATCTGGAATCAGTTTAACAATTCATGGCATTTTCTCTACTCACTAAACTTGAAAAAATTTTTTTCTTAGTCTAAATTACAGCTTACGCCCATCTATTTTTCATTTGCGAAAACATCGGGAGTCAAAAGCTATGTCAGACTTTGAGCCTATAGTAGTGGCCTTTTGCTGCCATTACTGCGCCTACGGCGCTGCCGACTTAGCAGGAAGCATGCGTTTGGAATATCCTACAAACATACGTATCATTCGTCTTCCATGCACTGGGAAAATCACACCTGTTTTTCTCTTGAGAGCATTTGAGAGGGGCGCTGATGGCGTCTACGTGGCAGGATGCTTAGAGGGAGACTGCCATTTTATTCACGGAAACCTCGTTGCTAAACCACGAGTGAATTACACAAAAAAACTAATCCAGGAAGTAGGTCTTGAACCTGAAAGGTTGGAAATGTTCAACATGAGCGCGGCAATGGGACCTCGCTTTGCTGAAGTCGCTCGTGAATTTGTGGAAAGGATTAAAACACTTGGACCAAGTCCTTTGAATAAGACTTATCGCGTTCAAAGTGACGCCGCTTAATATAGCGCCTGTTTTAGTTTCCGAAAGTCCGATTGGAGGCACGACATGGTTATAGGTGAAAGAAAACCCTTCGATGAGATAATGAAAATGTTGGAGGGGCTAAAAAAGATCGCTGTCATGGGATGTGGCGGCTGCGTAACCGTATGTCTCACCGGGGGACATGATGAGGTGAGGGTGCTATCAAGCCAGTTGAGAATGGCTCGAGATAAAGAAGGTAACCCCATCGAAATTATAGAAAAGACGCTTGAGCGGCAGTGCGATCCAGAGTATGTCGAACAGGCTGAGAGCGTCGCAAAAGAAGTTGAAGCCATACTGTCATTGGCTTGCGGAGCAGGCGTACAATTTATGGCTGAGAGGTACCAAAACCTTCCTCTTTATCCCGCTCTTAACACTACTTTTGTAGGCGGATCGAAAAAAGAAGGTTATTACGTTGAAAGATGTCAAACATGCGGTGAGTGTAAATTATATTTCACCGGAGGAATTTGTCCGATCGCCAGATGTTCCAAGAGTCTCTTAAACGGTCCTTGCGGTGGCTCTACTAAGGGGAAATGTGAAATAGATCCGGAAGTAGATTGCGCTTGGCAACTTATTTTAGATCGTCTCAAATCTCTTAATCAGATGGATCGCTATTCAAGTATGATGCCCGTTAATGATTGGCGGACCAACAGAGATGGTGGGCCTCGTAAGATGATCAGGGAGGATTTTCAACGATGAGTGACGAATTTAAATCAGGCAGCAACCTCGAGAAGGTTTTAAAATCTGGGAAATTCGCTGTCACCGGCGAATGTGGGCCTCCTCGCGGAGCGGATCCGGAGGTCATTCGCAAGAAAAGTAAAATTCTGAAGGATAAAGCTGACGCTTTTAATATAACGGATAATCAAACATCTGTGGTCCGCATGTCTTCTATTTCCTCGGCTGTAATAATGATACAGGAGGGACTGGAACCGGTAATGCAGATGGTCTGTAGAGATCGCAATCGTATAGCTATTCAGAGCGATATTTTGGGTGGAGCCGCATTGGGTATAAAAAATATGCTATGTCTTTCGGGTGACCACCAAAAATTCGGCGATCATCCTCAGGCTAAAAATGTTTTTGATCTCGATTCGATTCAACTAATTAATACAGTAAAGATTATGCGAGACGAGGGAAAATTTCTTGGTGGTGATGAAATCAAAGGAGTTCCTAAATTGTTTATTGGCGCTGCAGAGAATCCTTTCGCCGACCCCTTTGAAATTCGAGCTCCACGACTTGCAAAGAAAGCTGTGGCCGGTGTGGATTTCATTCAAACTCAGTGCATCTTCAATTTGAAAAAATTTGAAGACTGGATGAAACAAGTTGTTGATATGGGTATACATGAGAAAGTTTATATTCTTGGAGGAGTAACACCTTTCAAGAGTTTTGGTATGGCTCGTTATATGGCAAACAATGTTCCTGGTATGGATGTTCCCGAAGAGCTACTACAAAGAATGAAAAACACTCCGAAAGAGAAACAGGCTGACGAAGGAATCATTATAGCGGTAGAAACTATTAAGCGTCTTCAGGAGATGCCTGGAATCGCCGGTGTTCATATTATGGCAATTGAGTGGGAAGAGAAAGTCGGAGAAATAGCCGAGAAAGCTGGATTGCTTCCAAGACCTGTCGTTTAGGTTTCACAGACTATTTGATCTTACTTGATCGTTTCAAAATCAAAAAGCAGGCGAGAATTAATTCCAAATCGCCTACTTTTTTGTTTTTTTCAGAACCTACTAATAATCAAGGTTCATGACATTGAGGGCATTCTTCTCTATAAATTCTCTCCTGGGTTCTACCTGATCTCCCATCAAAGTCGAAAAGATCTCATTGGCTTTCACCGCATCGTCTACGGCAACTTGTAGTATTTTCCTGTTTTCAGGGTTCATGGTGGTTTCCCACAATTGATCCGCGTTCATTTCACCGAGACCTTTATATCTTTGAATTGTGAGTTTTTTTCTCCCTTGTTCAACGGCAGTCTCTACCAATAGCGAGAGGCTTGGTGTCTCAATTCTAGCATGATCATTTTCAAGTACGAATGGCGCTTCACCTATTGTATTTACTTTGCCGGCGATTGCAGATACTTCCAGGAAAGAAGGAGATTCTGTTAGTTCAAAATCAGCTCGGGTTTCTCGATCAATTCCGTTTCTTCTTGATTTAATATATATATAATATTTGGATTCTTCCTCGTCTTTATCAATTCTCACATCATTAATCGAAATATCATTATCTAAGGATTCTGCTCTCGGTATCATCTTGCTGACTAACAATTCGCAGGCCTCATAATTTGAAAGAGTGTCTTGAGTCAATCCCTCCATTACGAGTGATTTCAGGATTACGGAATCCATGTTTTTCCGTTCGAACAAACCCAGAATTTTTTCCATTCTGAGAATACTTTTAATTAAATTAATCAGATACGATCCTTCAATATACGTGCCATCCCTTTGTTTCAGGCGCATATTTTCAAGTCCGTTTTTTAATATAATATCTTCCAAAGAAGTTTCATCTTTTACATAAGTCTCTGATTTTGCCTTCTTGATTTTAAAAAGCGGGGGTTGTGCAAAGTACAAATAACCTCTAGCTATAATTTCAGGTACACAACGGAAAAAGAACGTTAACAAGAGTGTTCGTATATGTGAACCATCAACATCTGCATCAGTCATGATAATAATTTTATGATATCTTATCTTAGAAATATCGAAATCGTCATCAATTCCCGTTCCCAGAGCTGTTATTAGGGTTCTTATCTCAGCGCTCTGGACTATTTTATCAAATCTGGCTTTTTCTACGTTTAGAATTTTTCCTTTCAAAGGAAGAATGGCCTGACTTTTTCTATCCCTTCCCTGTTTTGCGGATCCACCGGCTGATTCTCCCTCAACTATGAATAGTTCGGAAGCGGCAGGGTCTTTTTCCTGGCAATCAGCCAATTTTCCAGGAAGCGCTGATGATTCCAATGCACTCTTACGTCGGGTTAGTTCCCGTGCTTTGCGTGCTGCGTCTCTGGCTCGTCCAGCATCCACTGATTTCTGAATTATCCATCGAGCCGTCTGTGGGTTTTCTTCAAGATATTCAGATAATTTCTCATTTATTAGTTGTTCGACTATACCCCTTATGTCCATATTTCCGAGTTTAGATTTAGTTTGACTATCAAATTGAGGGTTTAAGATTCTAACACTCAAGACTGCTGTCAGACCTTCACGTAAGTCATCGCCAGTAATATTGATTTGTGTTTTCCCATTTTTAAGCAGATTCTTCGAACTCGCATATTGGTTTATCGTCCGTGTCAGCCCTGCCCTAAAACCGGAAAGATGTGTCCCTCCTTCAAACGTATTGATGTTATTACAAAACGAAAAAACAGTTTCCGTATAGCCATCGTTATATTGGATGGCACACTCAACAAAATTACTATCTCGTTCACCGGAGATGTAGATGGGCCTGCCATCCATGGTTTTTTTGGCTCTGTTAAGATGTTCTACAAAGGAGACTATACCTCCCTCAAATTCAAAAACTACAGGTTGTTTTTGGGATCGTTCATCCTCAAAATTTATTCTGAGCCCTTTATTTAAGAACGCTAGCTCTCTTAATCTTGACGCTACAATTTCATAATGGAATTCAAGATTACCAAATATTTCCTCATCCGGTTTAAAAGTAACTTTAGTTCCATTGCGCTTTGTAGCGCCGACTATTTCAAGCTCAGTATTTTTTTTTCCTCGTTTATATATCTGCCGGAAAACCTGGCCTCCACGTCTTATTTCCAGCTTGAGTGTTTCAGATAGAGCATTGACTACAGATACTCCTACTCCATGAAGACCGCCGGAAACTTTGTAAGTATCGCTGTCAAATTTCCCTCCTGCGTGTAATATAGTCATAACAACTTCTGCGGCTGTAATGCCTTCGGTAGGATGCATATCGGTAGGAATTCCTCTACCATCGTCTTCAATCGTAACAGATGAATCAAGGTGAATTGTCACGGAAATGTGTTTACAGTAACCAGCTAGAGCTTCATCTACAGAGTTATCAATAACCTCCCATACTAGTTGGTGAAGACCTTCTGATCCTAAGTTTCCAATATACATTCCAGGGGTATTACGGACTGCTTCTAATCCGTCTAATACCTTTATCCGTTCAGCGCCATAATCATTTGAGTCAACCAATTGATTTAAATCGCCTTTCAAGTAGTCTTATATATCAAACAAGTATAATAACACTCTTTACAAGCCGTTAATTATTTCCGCATCGGCATTACAATACTGAAACAGTTCACTTCCGGACCCGACAAAAATTTAATCGGAGCGCCTTCTTTATAATATTCAATGGATATATTTTCAGTCTCTACGTTAATAATAGCTTCCATTATGTACACTACATTAACAATCAGGTTTATTTCCTCTTCACCTTTGTAATCTACCTCAAGTACATCATTAGCCGCGCCCAAGTCAGGATGATTTACACTAAATTCCATTTGATCAGACTTTATATTAATATTTACTCCCTTGTTACGATCTGAGGTCAAAATGGCCATTCGCTTCAACGACTGAAGTAATGGATTTCTTTTGGCTAATATCATTTTACCTTGATCCGTGGGTATGACCCTCGAATAATCAGGATAGTCACCTTCTATCAACCTTATTGTCATCATACCTTTCCCAGTTTTGACAAAAAGATTCTTCTTCTCAAAACCTAGAAAAGCTTTTTCTCTTTGACCTTCAAGTAGTCTTCTAAGCTCTATCAAACCTTTTTTAGGAACAATTACTTTTGAAATTAAAGGGATATCAATTTCCTCGTCAATCAGGGCTAGACGATGTCCATCAGTGGCTACAAATCGTGTTTTGTTTTCAATCTTTTCGATTAACACACCATTAAGATTAAATCTTGAATCGTCATTTGAGGAAGCAAATAGCGTTTTTTCCAACATATGCACGAGTTTTTCACAGGAGATTTCATATGCTTCAATGCCTTCAATATTAGACCAGGCTGGAAAGTCCGCTGGGTCCATCCCGGCAAGGTCAAAAGAGGATCTATCCGCAGTAATTTTTACTCTGAATCGATCTTGCAATTCTACTCGAACAGACCCTGATGCAAGTTCTTTGACAATTTCCAAGAATTTTCTTGCTGGTATGGTGGCTAATCCATCTGTTGAGTCTAGACATTTATAGCTCACCTTTATACCGACCTCTAAATCGGTAGCGGTGATGGATAGCATAGAATCTCTAACATCCATCAAAGCGTGTGTGAGAATAGGCAAAGGAGATCGTCTTTCTGTAATTGAAACGATTTTTGACATGCCTTCTAGAAGTGAATCTCTATCTATTTCAAAAATCATGTAACATCTCCTTGCTTTGAATATTATCTTTTATATTTTTAAGAAACTATATTTAGTCATCATAATAGTAGCTGTGAAAAAAGTGGAAAGAGACGTAACACCGTGTCTGTAAATGCCTAACGTCTGTTGATAGAAATAAAAAATAATGGTCAAAATCATGTTAGTAAATATCGCATGCAATTAATCCACATCATTTTCACAAGTTTTCTTCAGTTAATATTCAGGTTAAATTCCCCTGATATCTTTTCTTAGCGCTTCGAGCATTGTCTTAAGTGAATTGTCCGTTTCCAAGCGTTTTTCGATCTTTTTTGCGCCATATATTACGGTAGAGTGATCTTTACCACCGAATGCAGCTCCAATTTCAGGATATGACCTGTCGGTAAGATTTCTGGCGAGATACATGCCAACCTGTCTTGGTAGAGAATATAACTTGTGCTTCTTTTTAGATTTTAGGTCGGCTGTTTTGATGTTAAAGGATTTTGCCACATGTGAAATAATATCTTCTATCGTAATATTCTTAGTGTTTCTATGTAAAATCTCTCGTAAAGCTAATTTAGCTAAATCCGTAGATATGGGAATTCCCTGAAGGGAACTCATTGCTATAACTCTGATAAGATAACCCACTAGTTCTCTAATATTAGATTCTACCTGTTCAGCCAAAAAATAAGCTACGTCGTCAGGCAAATCGAAGGAGTCTTCAAAAGATTTACGTTTCAAAATAGCGACTTTAGTTTCCAAATCCGGAGGGCTCATATCAGCTATTAGTCCCCAACTAAAACGAGACCTTAATCTATGTTCCATGTCGGATATTTCGTTAGGAAACCTATCTGATGTGATAACAATTTGTTTAGATGATTCGTATATTGAATTAAAAGTATGGAAAAATTCCTCTTGAGTCCGTTCTTTTCCAGCGATAAATTGAATATCATCAATCATTAATAGATCAAGTTTACGATATTTGTTTCTAAAATCTACCATTCTATCAAAACGAATAGCGTTTATCATTTCATTGGTAAATTCCTCAGACGTTACAAAAGCTATATTTTTTGTCCTATCTCTAATAGCAATTGAATAACCAATTGCGCTCATCAAATGAGTTTTCCCTAAACCAACGCTCCCATAAATAAATAGAGGATTATAGCTCCCACCGAGATTTTCAGACACTGATCTCGCTGCAGCATGCGCAAACTGGTTACAAGATCCAACTACAAAACTATCAAAGGTATATCTAGGATTTAGATTCCGTTTCCGGACGAACTTGTCAGTGTGAATATTAAAGTTGGTGATTCCTGAAGGATCACAGGAATCTTGGGACTCCAAATTCTCGAAATTTGAATCACCTCGGCTGATGAAATCTATTGTGAAATCTTTACCAGTGAGGTGGAAAAGAGTTTCAGAGATAAGTGGTAGGTGATGGTCTTTTATCCAAGCGATGAAGAAATTATTAGGCGCGGATAACGTTATTTCTTCGTTTGAAATTCTTTCACAAAGTACGGGAGCTAACCACGTGAGGAAGGTATGTTCGTTCACCTGGTCGCGCAATCTGTTCAGACACTGTTCCCAGAGGTTTATCATCTAAAAATTCTAAAAAAATTAATAAGATATTATCTTTTGACGGTAACATGTGACCAACATATTTTCAAGCTAATTCTTCCGAAAACCCGACAGCGTCCAACAGACGAAGCAGCTCCTCTAAAGAATGAAAATGGAATTCGAGCCGACCGGATCCTGAATTATTTTTCCTAATGATTATCTTTGTTGAAAAATGTCTGGAAAGCGCTTTTTCAAGATCCTCGGTTTTATAACCGGATTCCGGTCTATGATTCTTTTCAAGAATTTCGTGTTTTTTCTTGTAATTTTGGACTATTTGCTCTAGCTCGCGTACGGAAAGTTTTCTTCTGATAATTTTTTCCGATAATGACAACTGGGTTTCTATATGATCAATAGCGAGCAATGTTCTGGCATGTCCCATTGAAATTTCGCAGTTTCTTACACGATTTTTAATGACTTCAGGCAATCTAAGTAATCTCAAGTGATTTGTAATATCGGTGCGATCTTTTCCTATACGATTAGCTAAAATTTCATGTGTATAAGAAAATTTTTCGATCAAAGTTTCGTACGCCTCAGCAGTTTCAAGAGGATTTAAGTCTTCTCTCTGTAAATTTTCTATCAAAGCTATTTCTATAGATTCTTTCTCTGTTACGTTTCGAATAATAGCCGGGAGGTAGTCTTTTTTGGCTAGTATGGCCGCGCGCCACCGTCTTTCCCCTGCGACAATCTCATAAGAACCACTATCAATTACTCGAACTATTATCGGCTGAATAAGCCCTATTTCGCTTATAGAAGAAGCTAATTCAATCAGGTTTTGATCATTAAAACTTTGTCGAGGTTGATTAGGATTCGGTTGAATCGAATCAACACGAAGGAGTTTTGTTTTAATACCTGAAAGATCCGAGGTCTCCGTAGGATTCACAGAGATCAAAGCGTCCAGTCCCAGCCCTAAAGCATTTCGTTTTTTAGTTGTCTCTCTTGAGTTCAACATCCAGAATCTCCATAGCGAGCGCTAAATAGCTTGTAGCGCCCGTAGATTGGGAATCATAGAGCACGACCGGTTTTCCAAAGCTAGGCGCTTCTGAAAGTCTGACATTTCTCGGTATAACAGTCTTGAATACTTGTGAGCCTAAGTTTTTTCTTACATTATCAACTACTTGATGACAAATATTGTTACGGGAATCAAACATGGTCAAAACAAATCCCTGAATTAGAAGTGACTCATTAAAAATTTGTTTTATTTTTTGAATTGTTCTTAATAGCGCACTGACTCCCTCAAGAGCATAGTACTCACATTGAATTGGTATCAGCACTAATTCAGCGGCCACCAAAGCGTTTAGTGTCAAGAAACCTAATGAAGGAGGACAGTCAATTAGTATGTAATCATAGTCAGATTTGATTTTTTGAATTAATTTGGAAAGAAATAACTCTCTGCCTTCGAGGCTGACAAATTCAACTTCCGCCCCAATTAGGTCCTGTGATGAAGGAATTATATGGAAACCCTCAATTTCAGTGGTTCTAACAACAACATCAGGTTCTACTTGACCAATTAAAGCGTTGTAAACAGAAGCCTCGCCCTGCTGAAGACGAAATCCTACTCCGGTTGAAGCATTTGCCTGGGGATCTATGTCAATCAATAAAGTCTTCTTCTTGGACAGCGCAAGACAAGCGGAAACATTAACCGCTGTCGTGGTTTTTCCGACTCCGCCTTTTTGATTACATATGCAGATTACGCGTGACATGCTGTAGCATCCACAATATATTGTGTCGCAGTTGCAATATCACAAAAAAGAATCATTAGACAACGTAAAAATCGAAAAAGAGGCGCTAGCAATAAAAACAAAAAAATCAGTGCAAAAGTCTAGAATTGAACGTTACCATCCAGCTTAATCATTGTCATTTCTTTGATATCTAATTACAGTTCGTTCAAATTCGAAATATGGTAAGCAACCAGTCCAGCGCTCTATTTCACGAAAACCCCTCAGTTCTGTTTTATCAATGTCGGCAAGCCCGGAGTACATTCGAATTAACGAACCGGAGTTATTTAACACCTTATCGAGATCCAGAAACCTCATAACTTTTTTCGGCATGGCTCTAAAAGAAACTGTGTCATACAGATAATGAACAGGTTTTTGAATGAAGTCTTGAAAAGGCAAGTTCATGAAGGAAACACCCGAAAGATTAAGCTCATTAGCTACAAGTTTAAGGAAAACGATTCTTTTTGGGTTCTTATCTAAAAGAGTCAACCAAATAGACTTATCAACTATTTTAAGAACCAGACCAGGAAATCCTGCGCCAGTTCCAATATCCAAGAGACTCACGTTAGCGTGATCACGCCAAACCATGAAAATGGTCAACGAATCAAGAAAATGGGCCACTGCTATTTTCTGAGATTCATTTATAGAAGTAAGATTAAACTTTGAATTCCAGCTCTTCAATAAATCTATGTACCGAAGCATGTTAAAAATAGCTTCTTCCGTGAGCTGAATACCGAGCGCTTTACTTCCTTCGAGCAGAATAATCGAAGGTTCAGGAAGATACTTCTGTTGAGTCATTAATCCATCTTAGGTATTCAGAAAGACCTTCGGAAATCTTAACGGAAATTATTTCAGGAACATCATACGGATGCAGTTCTTTCACTCGATTCTTAAGTCTTTCAAACAACGAATGCCTGGTTTTCATCATCATAAGAATTTCGTTTTCATCACAGATTTTTCCTTGCCATCTATAAATGGATCTGATCGGAGAAACAATATTTGCACAAGCGGCAATTTTTTCTTCAACCAAGATTGACGCGATCTTTACAGCGTTTTCATAGGTATCAAGAGTAACCAAGCAGATAATATATGATTCCATAATTACTCCATATTGTGCTTTTATGTTGACAAGCTACTATAAGTTGTATAATCTTACCTCCAGTGAAGCCTCGACAGGGGTATTAACTGGTCGAGCTGGATTCTTAGTATAAGACCCAAATGGCGAAACCTTAACCGAAAAAACTTGTTGAGTCACCAAAAACGCTTTTAATAAGAGCGCCTCTCTGATGGATTAATTTTTCGGGACCACGATCTGTACCGATCACTGAACCAAAAAAGAAAGGGAGCTGGGTAATGTTCGAGATCGGAGATGTAGTTGTATATCCGGTTCATGGGGTAGCGAGAATAATTGGAATTAGAACAGAAAAAATCGGTAACTCAGACCAGCTCTGCTACATATTGGAAACCGAAATTAAAACCGCAAACGAAAAACCGGTGATCAAACTTCCAATCGATAAAGTCGAATCTAACCGCGTACGCAAAATAGTAGATGAAAATGAAGTAATTCAAGTCATCGAGATACTCGAAAAGCGGGGGATGAAGACGGATTCTCAAACATGGAACCGAAGGCACCGTGAATATCAAGAAAAAATGAGAAGCGGGAGCATATTTGAAGCCGCTGAGGTATATAGAGATTTGAGTTTACTCAAAGAGAGCAAAGATCTCTCTCACGGCGAAAGAAGACTTTTTGATCAAGCCTACAATCTACTTATCAAAGAATTATCAATTGCAAAAAAAACGGATGAAACCGAAATAGAACGCACTCTCAACAACATCTTTCACAAAACTCTACGCACTCCATCCGAGGGAAAAAACGACTGTTAATCTAATCTTGTTAAAAAATAGTGAAATAGACGATGAAAGGATCAATGTTTGGCGCTTAGTAAGACAATCTCAGCTATTATTCTGGCGAGTTGTGTCTTGTTTGGCGGTCTTATCGGTCTTGTTCTGTATAGCTCCATAGAACTTATACTATTAATCATACTGGTTTTGTTACTTTTCGGGGTAGGGATCATCAAACTCCTTTCTATATGGCTGCGCTCAGATGTGTTTAAAATTATTGGGGGGGTCTTTGGAACCTTGATCGGTTTAATCCTGGCGATGATCCTGACATGGAATCTGTCTTCGGTTCTGGAAAATCCAGAAATCGCGAGTTTATTAACCGGCTTGCTGACAATTGTTTTTGCACTTGCGGGACTTCAGTTAGGGTCGTCCAAGACCAGAGAGTTTAGAGAAAAAATTGGCAAACAGGACTCCAACACCAATAAAATAGTCGGAGTCTTAGATACGTCAGTCATTATTGACGGTAGAATAGCCGACATATGCGAAACAGGCTTTCTAGACGGAGATCTCATAATCCCGCAATTCGTTTTACAAGAATTACAGGTAATCGCTGACTCCGGAGAATCGACCAAGAGAACCAGAGGACGGAGAGGTCTCGACATCCTCAACAAAATGAAAAAGCAGGCGTTTGTGAAAATCATAATTTCCGATTCGGACTATCCATCAATCAAAGAGGTTGATCAAAAGCTTATTCAAATGGCCAAAGAAGTAGGCTGTTCCATAATAACCAACGACTTTAATCTGAATAAGGTGGCGGAAGTTCACTCAATACAGGTTCTCAACATAAATCAGCTTGCTAACGCCTTGAAACCGATAGTTCTTCCCGGTGAAACAATGAAAGTTCAAGTTATTAAAGAAGGTAAAGAACCTGGTCAGGGCATCGCGTACCTGGACGATGGAACTATGGTGGTAATAGACAACGGAAAAATTTTTATGGGCAAGAATATAGACGCTACAGTGACAAGTGTATTACAAACGACGGCGGGGCGGATGATTTTCGCAACATTTAAAACAGCCTAATTATCAAAAGAAAAAAGGTCGGTAGACACCATGCTAGTGTTTTGATCCGACCTCTCCAATTAACAATTGGATATTTTATTTAATCGAATTTCAACTGAGCAAAGAACTCTGTTGAATCAGCTAGTAATTGAACGACAGACCCACTAACTCTTTCCTCTAGCCGCAAGATACTCCTGCCAGAGCTTGACACCCGACTCAGCCGGATTTCCGGCATCGTTCCACCAGCGAATAAAATCTTTGTAAACCAATAAGAAATCAGCCCATGTTCCCGTTGGAGCAAGACGTTTCTTCCAATCCGGAAAGAGATCGTCATTTGCAAGCTGAAATTCATCTTCTCCAAAATCAGGAAATGTCTTTTGAAAAAGGCTCAATCGTTGTTCCGCCGACATTTCGACTTCAACCGGTTTTACAGCGCTAACTGTAGCTGGAGCTGAAGTGGTCGGAGAACCGAGAGACTCTCTTGGCGCAGACGAAGTAGGCCTTTCCTCTTTTGGGGCGGTTGCCCCAACCGAAGAAGCCTCGGAATCCTTTTCCATTGCTGAACGAACTGCTGCGGACATGTTCATAGGCGCAACTTGAGGAAGTTGAGGTCCGGAGGCTGAAGGTTCGAGCATAGACATTGCGGAAGGCGGAGCGCCCGTTTGAAGTTGTGCGGTGATCCAACCCTTTAAAGGATCGAATTCTTGAATTCCCCCAAACACCTTGTCAATTCTATATGCCTTGCCAAGCCCAGCCGGACTCAAATAATGATAGCGATTTTGAATCCCTAAAATTAAGAAACCTAAAGCAATAATAACCAGGAACACCCATGAATGTAGATTAGTCCAGCCAAAACCCAATTTTGACTTATCCAAATCGGGGCGTCGTTCTTCTTTAGGTCTGTCGATCATCCCATAGCCTCCTTGTAAACGGCAATGAGCGGGCAAAAGCCCCTGTGTATTTTTAATATATCACATTTAGAAACTTATGTAAACTACTAAATGATTGTTGATTTTTTTGTGATATGAAAAATCTATGAAATGATTCGAAGGGGTTTACGAGATGAATAATGAGAAAAAAATTAACAAAGATGGATAAAAATGCTTGCCTGTTGGACAAAATATGGTAGGAAAGAAGCACTTCTCAACATACCCTTTCGTTATGTGAAAAGCCCAGAAAGGGGCGGCTATTTTAGCCGTTTTCGGGCTTTTCATTTTTTGGGAGTTGAGGTAAATAATGAATGGCGCCGGAGGAGGGCTTTCCAACTCTTGGTTTCCCTGACTTTTGGGACATTCAGTCATGGGAGAGAGTAAACCCTGTTTCACATGAAAGGACATTCAGAGCCGGCGCCATTCAAGCCGATATTAGTCCCTTAAAAAATCAACCCTGCTTCAGCAAATCCACCTTCAAGATAGACATTCATCTTTAGATCATTCCGATTTTCGTCGAAATTCAGCCATCGGTAACCACCTTTAATAAATCCCCATCTTCCGCAATTTAATGGCACGCTGAATCTCATACCCGGTTGAATATCCAACGCAAGCGTGTTGTCCAAATATCCGATGCTGACTTTAGTGTCGCAAGACAGAGTAGCGCCGTTACAAAGCGTCCGAATGCATTTTTTCAGATCGATACCGGACATCAGCATTTGTCTGGTTCTATCAACCGTACTGGCAGGCCAATTAGGACAAACGCTACACGAAACCTTGAACTGCTGCGGATTATATAACCAAGCCGTGTAAATTGATAAGCTGGCGTTACAGGTATTAATGGCAGTGTACATTAGACCTAATCTTTGATAAATAAAATTCCACTCGGTATGAATCTGAGATCCTGCCGGTACCGGTGCCCAATTACCGAAATAAAAGTTTCGACGGGCAGTAGTTGTGGTGCTCAAATTTATCGGCATGATCGAGTAATATATCGACCAGTTCCAATTTATCTGATAGTAGGCCGAATATTCACCAAGCACCGGATGCTTTGGAAGCCCAAGGTCATCTGTGATATCCAACTCATCGGCCTGTTGTCCGGATACGACCCCAGGATACTTTAAAGTACCACTGAGCCTAGGCCAAAAGACCTGAGCGCTGATTTCCCATTGTCTAGGCATTCTCTTGGGAAGGATGCATGGTGGATCAGGTTTTGGCCCACAGACCACACCCGGAGGGCAAACCGGAGGTTTGACTTTGGATATTGGTCCGGAATAACCTATCGAAGGTCTGAAGGCCGCCAACTCAGGTCTCGGAACAGAAGCCGGCACAGCAACAGGTGGGGCGCCGGCAAATTCCAGTCCTGATTCCGATTGAACTGGATCAGTACCGTAAGACTGACCACTAACCGGGTCGATGACGACATTAATGAAATTTTGGTTTTGGTAAGGATATGCGATTAAGACTGAACCAAAAAATACTAGGCATACCAGTATCGTAACAGTGCTTCTTTTCATTGCCCTGTCCTCCCAGCTCGAACTCACTGGTATCGCTTAAATAATTTTTGGAAAGTTTTGTCAAGCAAAAAAAGACAGCTTTAACCATATATTGTGTTTATTTTTGAGAAATGACTTCTAAAGCACAATATACAGCATATACTTTAACTAGTTGTATAAATTAATTAAACTCTAAAATTAATAAATCTTGTCAATAATCTAATATTTCATGATTAACAATATAGTTTATAAACAGCAGCCCACTTAAAGCTGACAAACAGCTTTGTGAAAAAGGTCTATGTGTGAGTTCGACCTAGAGAAAAAGCTATCTGTTTAATCCGATTTCGGCATGCCTCCTTTCTGAAAGAAACAAGACTTAAAAGCCACGCCAACAGAGCACACAGCAAGATAACCAGCTCAACAGATCAAATTCAGATTTGATGAATGGAAAAATGAATGAATACTTATTGGTAGGGTAATTACTTCTCAACATACCCTTCCTACAAATACAACCAACTGATTTCACCTATTATATATAAAGAATTTGTTGTCAACAAAAAAATGAGCCTTTTAATTAAATATGTTAGGCAAAAAAACTGATAACAATTCGACATATATCAGATAGCTTATATGATTAACCATTTATTATAACGGGTTAAAATCAATTTAAGTCTTTTGAGAACTATTGAAAAATATCGGTTTCATGCTATCCTTGAAAGACTATGAATAGGTTTCTCCGTTATAAGGCAGGTCCTGGTATCCTGCCGTTAATTAGAGATGAAGGTCTAAGACCTGAGCGCGTACGCGTTTTCGCTGGACCTGCTGGTGGACCGAAGTGGTTCATTTCGGTGGGATTCGATAAAATCATTATCAACAATCGGTTCTTGGAAAAGTCTTCTTTTGAACGCGTTTTGTTGGCAGGGGCTTCAGCAGGGGCATGGAGATGTCTTGCTATGGCATGTGAGGACCCTCTGAGCGCGTACGAGAACTTAAGACTAGCGTATTCTAGAAATGTTTTTACGGCTCAGGACAACCCTTTAACGGTTTCAGAAAAAATCAGAGCTAATGTTCAAAGTTTTATCAAAGAAAGAGATATTTCTCACATACTGAACCATCCTAAATTTGATTTGGCGATACACGTTGTCAAATCAAAAAATCTGGCTGCATCAGAGAATCTAAAACTAGAGGGTTTAGCCCTGATCCTTTCAGCCGCGCTAAACAGTTTGAATTCGGAATTCATGAGGTTGTTTTACGATAGAACAATCTTTTACACAGGCGTCAAGACGCCTCATTTTGTCTCGTCAGGGTTCAAGGGTTTGGTGGCTAAAATAAATCAAGAGAATCTAAGACAAGTGGCTTTGGCAACAGGATCGTTACCTTATTTAATTAGAGGTGTGTCTCCAATTTCAGGGGCCCCTCAAGGAGTTTACCGCGACGGAGGTTTAATTAATTATCAATTGAACCAAGATTATTGTCCTGGTGATGGGCTGACTCTATTTTTCCATTATCAGGAGAGAATCACACCAGGATGGTTTGACAAAAAACTGTCATGGAAAAAAGCTACTGCTCAAAGCTTGGACCGCGTACTACAAATTTTTCCGAATGAACAATTTGTAAAAACTCTTCCCGGTGAAAAAATTCCTGATCGAGAAGATTTCTTTACTTTTGCAAATGATCCTGATGAAAGAATACGCCGGTGGGATCAAGTATGCAAAACCAGCGAATTGCTCGGTGAAGAATTCATGGAAACGGTCGAATCAGGTAGAATCCGTGATAGAATAGAGCCTCTATGCTCGTAAACAAAACAACTTATCGGTGTATTTTATCAAGGTAATGGTAATGAACAGACCCACATGGCATGAATATTTTATGATGCTGGCCAAACTAGTCAGTGTCCGTTCAACCTGTAACTCCAGGAAAATAGGAGCGATCATTGTCCGTAATAAC
Organism: Deltaproteobacteria bacterium; assembly: GCA_026388665.1. Classification (GTDB taxonomy): domain Bacteria; phylum Desulfobacterota; class Desulfomonilia; order Desulfomonilales; family Desulfomonilaceae; genus CAJBEZ01. Next base: position 73,886 of record JAPLJJ010000059.1, on the reverse strand, counting down.
AGAATTCTTGCGACTGGGTATAATGGGGCTGTTCATGGGGCGCCACACTGTTCGGACAGGGGTCCGGATTTCTGTTTGCGCCGGTCCATAGGGGCGCATGACGCCGAAAAATATAACTATTGTCTTTCAAGTCATGCGGAAGTCAACGCGATTAATCAAGCAGCTAGATTTGGCACATCATTAGAAAACGCCGCCCTTTACTGCACATTGGAACCGTGTAATTGGTGTTTTAAACAATTGATCCAGGCAGGTATTAAAGAGATTTACTTCGAATCTCCGTATGATTCAAAAAACAGGGAATTTGATTCGTTTTGGCGACAAATTATGGAAACCCACAAGGAAATTAGAGTATTTGAACAAACATCGATCTCAGAACAAGCCAAACAAATGATGATTCAGACATTACTTGACAATTCCACACGCAGGCTAATTGCTACTGATCCTTCAGAAACGTCGCAATTAAGAGAAGATCTGCTGAATACCTTCCTGAAAAACTGCTAAAGATCAACAAAACACGCCTTATCAGGGAAAGATTCATGAAAATAACGAAAATAGACTCATTCAGCCCCAGTGAACTAATAAAGAGGCTAAAGAATGTCACAATGCTTAAAGCGCCGGACATAAAGGTTTATACCGACGCATTCATCTCTTTGGAAAAAATCAGGCCCGAAATTCTGGCTCCACCTCAGAATTACATCCTCAGAGAAGAACTAAAAAAAATTCGGGAGTTGAAATGGGCGCTCGAAGCGCATGGAACAAATATTTTCGAACTGAACGGCTTTGTTCGGTTAACTCTTGATTGCTCAGACGAACCCGTCGATTTATTACCGCCAATCATTGAAGAATCCATTGAATCAGACGGCTCCATTCATTTTATCATCAACGATGGCATGCACAGGGTTTACATGGCTTTGAGGGAGTGGGTAGTTCCAGAGGTAGTGTTAATTCGTGGGGTTCCCAAACACCTACCCTATTACGCATTCCCAGTGCCTGGTGGTTGGTCCAGCGTTGAAGAACGGGAAGATCTTCCCCCTGGTTATTTAAAGAAATGGCACCGAATAGCCGAATATCATTCACTGTACAGAAATTTTAACTCAACATTTATAAACGTTGGAGGACCTCGCGAATTTTTCGCAAAAACTTAACCAAAAGGCTTACATAGACATTTTTTGTTACTTAGGTAGGTTTTTGACTAATTAAACTAATGGTCACTGTTTAACATCATAATGAGAGTACTGCATCGTAAAGATGCCTCGACCCTGGGTCAAAGACCGTAATGAAGTGGAATAACCAAACATGTTGGCAAGAGGAGAAATGGCTTTTAACAGGGAAGTTTTACCTCGAGGGGTGACTTCTTCCAGTCGACCGTGACGACTATTGAGATCCGCTATCACCTCTCCGACGAACTCTTCTGGAACGACCACCTCAACGCTCATAAATGGTTCTAATATAATTGGACCAGCTTTTTCGCAGGCCTCTCGAGTAGCCTGAGACGCAGCGACTTTAACTCCCAGCGGAGACATTAGAGAGGATTCAGGTCCTATGGCTTCAAGCTTCACAATCAAGTCTACAACTTCATTACCTGCCAAAGCGCCGGCTAGAGTAGATTCCTTGGCCCCATTTTCTATATGAGGAATTAATTCAGGGGCTGATTCTTTAAAACGGTCTGAAGTCTCGAAAATCAGACCGGCCCCCCGTGCCGCAGGTCGTACAGAGATGGTGACTTCTCCAAAATGTCTTACGTCATGAATTTCCCGATCAAAAATAACTTTTGCTTCCGCACTGTTCGAGACGGATTCTTTGTAAACCACTTGGGGTTTTCCTGTCTGGACATCAATGCCATATTCTCTTCGCAATCGATCAACTATTATTTCGAGATGTAATTCGCCCATACCAGAAATAAGTAACTGGCCGGTCTCTTGATTTTCAGAGTGCACAAAAGAAGGATCTTCTTGGGCTATTTTATCTAGACAAAAAATCAGTTTTTCCTGATCTGATCGAGTTTGAGGTTCTATAGCTATCGAGATTACCGGCAGATAAGTCTCAACAGATTCCAAAATTAGAGGAGCGCCCTCACTAGTTATGGTATCACCGGTTTTTGTCTCTTTCAAACCGACCACTAAAGCAATGCTTCCGACCGTAGCAGATTTGATCTTTTCACGTTTATTAGCGTGAGTCAAAAAAAGGCGGGCAACTCTCTCCTTAACCCCTCTAGTGGCATTAAAAACCTCACTTTCGGCTACCAATTCACCGGAATAGACACGAACAAAAACAGCTTTTCTTCCTTGATCCATAATGACCTTAAAAGCTAATGCGCACAGAGGATCCTTGGCCTTAGGGTTACGGAATTCCTCTGCTCCTGTTTCAGGATTAATCCCGCTTATTGGAGGAACTTCTATAGGGGAAGGCAGAAAGTCTATAATAGCGTCAATTACAGGCTGCACTCCTTGGTTTTTCAAAGCTGAACCACACAAAATGGGTACAATATTATTGGAAATGGTTCCTTTGCGGAGACCGGATATGATCTGTTTTTCGTCCAGGGAATCGTTCTCGAGATAATGTTCAAGCAAGGTCTCATCTTGTTCAGCCGCCGTTTCCAGCATAAAGTTTCTGGCTGCTTCCGCAGACTCTTTGAACTCGAGAGGCACGTCAAGACATTCAAAATACTCGCCTTTAGACTCACTATCCCAAACCAGAGCTTTCATGCGTATCAAATCGATAACGCCTTTAAATTGGTCCCCATCCATCATTGGAATTTGTACAGGAACCGGATTAGCTCCGAGTCGGTCTTTTATCATCGAAACAGCTCTGTTGAAATCAGCCCCGAGTCGGTCCAATTTGTTCACAAACGCGAGCCGGGGAACATGATATCTTTCCGCCTGATGCCAGACAGTTTCAGTCTGGGGTTCAACCCCACCGACAGCGCAAATCACTGTCACGACACCGTCCAAAACACGAAGGCTACGCTCAACCTCGATAGTGAAATCAACGTGACCAGGGGTATCAATCAAGTGGATCTCATAATTATTCCAATTAAATACAGTGGCCGCTGAAGTTATGGTAATGCCGCGTTCCTGCTCTTGAGGCATATAATCCATAGTTGCGGAACCTTCATCAACCTCTCCGATCTTATGAATTTTTTTGGTGTAGAATAGAATTCGTTCGGTTAGAGTAGTCTTGCCCGCGTCTATATGAGCCATAATACCTATATTTCTGATCCTGGAGAGGTTTTGAGTCACGATAAGCTTAACACCCCTTTTTTAAGTCATATTTACAATTTAGGAAGAAGTGAAATAGTTTTCTCATCTAATGTGTTTGTTGTCAATCATGGGTTCCAGTAAGGCGTAGAGGCATGAACCATCAGCCGCAAAGAGGACCAATGGTTTGACCGATAGACTTCTGTTGGCCGAGGTATTTGTTGGATTCTCAGGAAGACCTAAAAAAGGATTTCAATCCATATCCGGGGCTTCGAAGCAATCCGCTGCCGATCAATTTACAAAAGCACAACTAAAGCACACAAGTACATGAGAATTCTCCTGCGTAACGAGGCTAAACCTCACCACGCAGGAGTACATTTTACGGAAATAATCTTATTTCTTCTGGGATGAAGGTTCCAGAAGCTCAAAGAGACGTTTCAGACCAGGTGGGTTATTAAACTCATTTACCAACTGACTTGTAGAACCTGCTGTTGGTAATGTGGGCCGGTTCGGATACTTTATGAGTTCCCCAAAGAATTGCTCGAAATACGGTTGCGACAATTCGACGATCCAACCATGGTCTTCTCCCGAGTATCTCCCTGGAGAGCTTTTTAAATCACCCCGCGTCGGCGCAGCTCCGTTAAAAACAGCGTCATACTGCTCACCCGGATCCCACCAAAGATTGTAAAGCGCAGGAAAAGCAAGGTTCAGGTCGGGGCCCAGCCAAGTATCCTTGGCTGTGAATAGAAGTTTAAAGTTATTTACCCGCACGCCACCAAACGCCAAATCGGTAATATAGAAAAAATGGTCTCGGTTGGAAGGCCCTTTACCCAGGATGAAGTCGGTATTTTCAATTCCATCGAAAACAATGTCCTTACCGTTGTTGTCTTTAAAAATCCGAGCAGGTGGTTCTCCTCCCGCCAGTTTGACAAAGGTTGGCCACCAGTCCATGTGAGACATAATCTGGTTGGCTGTTGCGCCAGGTTTAATATGTCCTGGCCACCACGCCATCGCTGGAACTCGGTACCCTCCCTCATAGGAACTTCCTTTCATACCGCGGAAAGGAGTGTAACCCGCATCTGGCCATGCATCCACCCATGCCCCATTGTCCGTGGTCCATACAACAAGGGTATTTTCAGCGATACCAGCGTCACGTACGGCCTGCATTATTTGACCGGAGTTGTCATCAAGTTCCATCAGAGCGTCGAGATAGCGGCCACCACCTGGTGATTTTCCCTTGAAACGCGGGGAAGGATTGTTAGGGTTATGCGCCTTCATGAAACAAAGGTACATGAAAAACGGCTTGTCGTCCTTGGCGTGTTTCTTGATGTAACTTACCGCATCCTCACGAATGATATCATCAACAGTGGCCAAGTCTTCATAGCCAAACTTTTTCTTGACGATCTTGGGGGCTTCTCCGGCTTTACCTTCCCATTGGCTTAGGTTTACCTTGTTCCACGCCTCCATAAATGTTTTGTTGTGTATTGGGAAATCGGGTTGCAAAGGTAAATAGTCGTATGCGTAAACACCGGCGTAATATGGCAGCATGTAGCGCATTTCATCGAAACCATGTTCGATAGGGAAAGTCTCTGGGCGGTCACCGAGATGCCATTTACCCCACTGAGCCGTTTGGTAGCCAAGTTTTTTGAGGGCTTCAGCTATAGTCGGGTCCTCTTTTTTTAGGCCGTTGAGGTCACCCGGGGCCAACACGGTAGAAAGGGCCGTCCTGATCGGGATCCGGCCTGTAATGAATGAAGCTCGTCCTGCGGTGCAACTCGCCTGACCATAGTAATTTGTGAATCGCATACCCTCGGAGGCGATGCGGTCCAGGTTAGGTGTTGGACAACCACGGTTCTCTCCACCTCCATAGCATCCCAAATCACCCCACCCAACGTCGTCGGTCATGATCACAATAAAGTTTGGTTTCTTTTGTTGTGCCGCCGTGGGACCGGAAGTATTGACCACCAGAGCTAACGCCACAGCGGCCACAAATGCTATAAAAACCGTCATACCGTTCCGCCACCGCATTTCGACTACTCCTTTCCTGACAGTCTTATCGATAAATTTTCCTTTATCACCTATATCATGCCGTCAATCATTGTCAATTAGTCGAAAACAAAAGCTGATTCTGGTAAATTAGTAGAAAAATAAAGAAGGTTTAATGATTCTGATAATTGACGGAAATAATCTCTTAGGAGGTTACAGAACGAATAGGACAAATTGGTCAGCGGTGCGGAAAGATCTTGTGCTCAAATTGGTGAAATACGTTGGTGTGACGGGCAGGAAGGTCAAAATAGTCTTTGACGGAGTTGAAGATACACTTTATCCGGAAGGTATCATTTTCAAAGGTGTTCAAATATTCTATGCCAGAGTGGGTAAAGACGCTGACGAAAGGATCAAAAGCATGGTTCGAAATGCGTCTTATATCCGAGATATTACGGTAGTATCGTCTGACAGGGAGTTGACATCATGCGTTTCAGGTTTGGGGGCCAAAGTCATGACAAGAGAGACTTTTAGATGCGAACTATCAACACTTCGTTATCGTGAAGGAAAAAACCTGAAAGAATCCGATCTCAAAGCTGAGGACATCTCTGAATGGCTCACATTTTTCGGAATAAACGAAAATGATGATTTCAAAAAGGGGCCGTTCAAGAAATGATGAAAAAGGTAAATCTCTACGAAAACAGCGAATTTATAGTCACGAAAACAGCTTATATGCCCAAAGTAGCTGAATTATACGACGCAGTAATGGCATTTTCACTCCGTACGGGCGGCTGTTCATCAGCGCCATATGAATCTCTAAATTTTTCGAGCATGAATGGTGATACAGAAACTAATGTTTCCAAGAACTTCCAAATATTATCCGATTATCTTGGTATTGAAAGTTCACGAATAATCACCTGTGATCAAGAACATGGAGACAACGTAGTAATTCTGGATCATCCTCCTGAAACATCGCTGAAAGCGGACGCGATCATAGCCACAAATTCAGGACTGTATCCCGCGATAAAAACAGCCGATTGCCTTCCAATATTAATAATAGATCCGACTGTTAAAATTGCAGCGGCGGTTCACGCGGGGTGGCGAGGCGCTGTATTACGGATACTCAGAAAAGTTATTCTGATTCTGAGCGAGGATTATCAATGTGAGAAAGACAATCTTATAGTAGCCTTGGGTCCGGCTATTGGATCCTGTTGCTACGAGGTTGATCAAATAGTGCTTGAGCCTTTATTTTCAGCAATACCGTGGGCCATGAAATTTACTAAACCACCAGATACCGCTTTCAAGCACTCGTCTGGAAAAAGACACTTGGATCTGGTAGCAATAAATCATCATGAGCTTGTTCGCTTAGGTATCCCTTCACGGAATATCCATTCGGCTCAAATATGCACATCTTGTAGTAAGGATATGCACTATTCTTTTCGTCGTGACGGTAAATCAAGCGGAAGGGGTCTGGCCATAACCGGTTTCAAACCGAATTAAATTTAGAAACGGTCAAACGCCTCTTTAAGAGACTTCTCAATCCTATGGCAGCTTCTTCCGGAGCGCAGTATGTCGGAATACCCTTTTCATGGAGACGAGTTCGGTCCGGTTCCATCTTCTGCACTGACCCGATAAAACAGGCCACGATGGGTTTTGAAAAACGATTTTGCAAATCAATTAGAGCTTCTGTTGGATAGGGCCAATTCTTGTGTTCACAGAAAATTGCTAATAAACAGTCAACTTCATCATCTCTCAAAACAACTTCAGCGATGTCATGGAAAGGCTTTGTTAGAAAAGCCCCAGCCGCGCCATCGACGGGATTTTTATAGACCACCGGCACTGAAGGTCCCAGAATGTCAGCGATGTCATGCAAAGTTTTTTCACTGAGAGTGGCCAATCTGCATGAGGATTCTTGTTGAAGAATGTCCCATGCCACGATACTTGGACCTGCAGTATGAGTAAAAATACCAATGCCTGGTCCCTTTGGAATATCCCCTACAGAAAAAGCTTTGCACATAGAAACAAGCTCATTAACGGATTGAGCGATCTCAACACCGGATTGCCTCAACGCCCCTTCCCAAACGCGCGAAGAGCCGGCGGCTGAACCGGTATGCGTTAATGTTACCCTATCAGCAAATTTTCCATGTCCCCCTTTGTAAATCACAACGGGTTTTTTCGATGAAACTTGTTTGAGCCGATCAATCAATGCTCTGGGGTTTCCAGATCCCTCAGTGAAGACCCCCACAACTTTTGTGTGTTGATCTTGACTGAGGTATTCCAGCAAGTCGTGGAACTCAACGTTAACTCGGTTGCCGACTCCAACCCATTTTGAAAACGCCAATCCCTGATCATAGGCTTGAGCCATAATGGCGAGCCCTATTCCACCACTTTGGCTCAAAAAAGACACATTACCTTCCGAAAGTTTTCTTGGGTAAAAAGTTACATTTAATTTAGAATGGGTGCTTATTAACCCCAAGGTATTAGGGCCAACGATGGGCATCGGACCAGCCGCCAGTCTTAAATTTTCCTGGAGCCACCGGCCTTCTTCTCCCATTTCCGCATACCCACCGGCCAAGACTACAGCGCCTGCAACTCCAAGGTCTCGTAGTTTTTCTACCAATCTTACAGACGCAACCTGATTTAATGCTACTACAGCTAGATCAGGGACTTCCGGTAACTCTGATATATCCCTGAAAACGGGATAATCTAATACTTTGTCATGTTTCGTATGGATAGGATAAATCCTCCCGTTGAATCCTCCCGTAACAAGACTATCCATTACTGCATGACCAACTTTTGTTGGATCCACCCCGGCGCCAATTACTGCGACCGATCGTGGATAAAACATATGATTTAATCTACTCAAGATGTCTTTGTTCATAAAAATTTCTCTCTGAAATTTGAAAATAGAACCGTTTCGCTGGCCTAATAGTCATTCCGACATGTTTCTAAAAGTAAACCTGAAAACAGAATGACCTGATTTGAAACACTCTTCAGCGCTTCGAATGTGAGGACATACGTTTATATCACCAGGACAATGATCGGTGGATTGAGGAATAAACTTACAGCGTTGGCTCTCCACGTCAATCTTGAATCCAAAAAGGTCCGACATATTTCTAAGTTGAAAAAGCTCCAGGCCCTTGCCCCCGGCGTTGAAATCGAAAGGTTTCTTGGTAGAATATTCATTTGTATCCTGCGTATGATGAAATCCTTCAAAAATGAAATCAAGATCCTCCAATGGAATGCCGACGCCGTGATCCTTGACTTCGATTTGAAAATGAGCGGAATCAATTTGATTAAAGTTGACTATCACAATACCCTCATCAGGGGTATTTTCGATAGCGTTCTTGACCAAAACATTTAAAATAGTTTCTAATATGTTGTAATCAAAGATAATAAAAACAGAATAATCGAATTTTCTCTCTAATTCAACGTGACGATGTTTGGCGCTTTGAAGAATTCTGTCCAGGATATTGTTGATAGTAATTTCAATGGGTAATATCTTTGGTTGTGGTTTTTGGGGAAAGAAAATTTGTTCAACAGAATCCTGAATAGCAAGCAAACGATCTAGATTCCGCTCTCCTCTTTCAAGAATCCTGTGAGCTTTGGGGTCTATTCCGTAAATTTCTGATAAACTTTGTAAACAGGCTTTTAGAATTGATAAAGGGGTCTTGAGTTCGTGTGAAAGGTGGTCTGCTGCTTTTCGCTTTGCTCTCTCCAGGTTCTTGAATGCTGTTATATCCCTGAATACAACAACATAGCTTTCCATTCCAGGGGCGCACTCGGTGACATCTAAAACAGCGCTGGAAACGGAAAGCCCTATTTTTTGACCATCTGAGCGAATTAATTCAACTTCTTTCAAGAAAGTGACTTCGTCTTTATCGATCAGATTACGAAATATATCTAGAAAAGCGCTATTGGCATTTCTCTTAGGCAACGTGTCTTCAACGGAAAAGCCCAAGAGGGCATCCCGGTTTAACCCAAGGATACGCAAAGCTGCAGGGTTGATACCAGAAACAACACCGTTGCATTCTATAGTAATGACCCCTTCCTGCAAGCTCCTGATAATTATTTGCTCTAAAGTTTCATCATTCATTGGATGATTTCTTCCACAGAGTTCTTGAAACAGAAGTAACCCCAAAATTCTATAATGTTGATTCTAAGAATTGATTGGACTTTCACGTTCCCTTATTGCTCGTCAAATTCAGAACCAAGAATCAATTCTCAGGGGGCTTGCGAGATTTTGAACAAATACATACCTTAATTGCAAGAGGAAATTGGTAATTGGTTCAATGATTGATACGAGGTATAAATTGAGAAATTCATCCGAGCCAAAGCAATTGAAACAGCGAATAGTAATCCGCACAAAATCTTGTTAGGATCAAAGAAAGAATAGTTGATCCGAAACACAGGAGGCAAAAGAATGTCGAAGGAGACCATAAAGTGTCCACACTGTGGAGCCGAAATGCAACCTATAGCCACACCTGAATCGTCCAGTTGGGGTGGTGAAATTCATCATGTTTGCTTTAATGATGAGTGTTCATATTTTTTCACAAAGAGTTGGGAAGTCCTCGATAATCAGGGGGTAGAAAGAACCGGCTATCGCTGCCGAATAGACCCCAGAGGAATTTGTGGTCCGATGGCAGTTTGGTCTGCCGATGCCTTGAAAGACTTGGTTTGTAGATAAAGAAATTAAAGATTTATTGAATAATTATAACCCAACAAAATTGTTGCTTACCAAAAGCTAGGGCGCTTTTAAAGCGCCCTAACTTAATTTGGGGATTGAAAAATGGTAGCAGAGACCCTTAAATATTTTGAAAAAAAAGGTTAAATGAACAGGAATTTGAAGCAAACCTTGCTCTCAAGGAAATTTCAGATTCAGGGTTATTCTGAAAATAAAGGTAGGCCTAGACCGAAGGGTGAGAAATATTACAAATATGGTATTCCCAGCGATCCAATATACGTTGAGCGGGCTTCCGTCAGAAAATAGCCTATGTTGCTCTTGTGTATACGAAGTCCCTTGATGGCCAGAGAGAGGGAGGTTCAATGAATTATGCGCTTGTTGTCGTGGACATGATCAAGGATAACGTGGACTTAACAAGGGGAGCTGCGCTAGATATCGAAGCAAATAAAATAATTCCTAGAATTAATGAACTGAGCGCCGTGTTTCGATCAAAATCAGAACCTGTAATCTTCGCCTGCGACAGTTTCATGGCAGATGATTTTATTTTTGGTGGACTAATGAAGCCTCACGCAATAAGGGGAACAGGCGGGGATCTTCCCATCAAGGAGCTAAATTGTCAGACTTCTGATCTAATCCTCCCCAAAAGGCGCATGAGCGCATTCTACAAAACAGACCTTGATCAAACCTTAAGAACCTGGAATGTGAAAACAGTCGTCGTTTGCGGGATAATGACTAATGTATGCGTGTTGCTAACAGCACTGGACGCCATTCAAAATGACTTTAGCGCAATTATTATTACAGATGCTTCAACTTGTTACAAGGCTGAATTACACGACATGACACTAAAAGTTTATGAAGGCTTTCCCCTTTTTCCTCTTTTCAGGACCATGTCTACTGCTGAAGTGATTTCAGAAATCACGGCAAACTGATTGCGGGAAAGATCGTTTCTTACGAAGCTTTTTCTACAATCCTTTTAAGTAATCGTGTCAGCACATTAGCTGTGGTCCCTACGAGAGGAACTATTTTCTGGTAGTTCATTCTCTTGGGACCAATGATTCCGATGCTGCCGAGAACCGCGCCTTGAGCTTTGATTGGATAAGCGATCACGGAACATGATTCCATTTCGTTAATTCCATGTTCAGATCCAATGAAAATTTGTATTCCCCTCGCCGCCAGAGTTTTGTCTAACAATGTTAGTAGCTTGCTCTTATGTTCAAATGCAACCAGAACTGCTTTCATTTTATCGAGTTGAGAAGATTCTCGATCGTCTTCGATATTTAAGGACCCTTCAATAAAAAATTCTCTAGCAGAGGTATCAGCCGAGAGAATTATATGGCTGAATCTCAAGACCTTAGCCAACACGGCGTCAAATTTAGCCTTTTCCTTACTCAGTTCCTGCTCGATTTTTTCCCTGGCCTGTTTCAGATCAAGGTCGTAAAGAATATCATTTAACATATGGCCAAATGATTCTAAAGTATATTGGGGAATATCCTCATCATCGAAAATCATTTTGTTCTGGACAAATCCTGTAGTTGAGACCAGGACCACAAGTATTCTGTCTTTTGCAACCTTTATGAAATCTATTGTTTTGAAAGTCTGTTCAGTTGCAGGGGAACCGCTTACTACGCCTGCCTGTTTTGAGAGATCCGCGAGAAGCCAAGAGGATTGCTTCATAGCATCTCGCATGTCCAGACCAGCGGTTGCGATCCACGATTCTATTGCGGTCACTTCGTCTTGATTTAAATCGACCGGCTCCAGAATTTTGTCAATGTAAAAACGGTATCCTAAGTCTGTTGGAATACGTCCCGCGCTGACATGAGGTTGAGAGATGAAACCGGAATCTGTTAGATCGCTCATGATATTTCGGATCGAAGCGGACGAAAGTCCAATATCCGTTTTTTTGGATAAAGTTCTCGATCCTATCGGTTCACCTGTGGCGATGTACTCGGACACGATAGCGGCAAGGATTTGTTCTGATCTCTTTCCGATCGTGTTCATATCCACTCCGTTAAAACGTATGTTTAATGAAAAGCCACATCACTTAAAATAAGCTCTATGACCAATTAATCAGATTTTTTGAAAATACTGGGCAAAATAATCGAAAGATCCCTTTGGGGAAGCTATCAATGGGTCTTCAATTCTGTGTCCATCTAGAATCTCACCAATATGAAATGGTCGGCCATCAAGATATCTTATTTCTCCACCGGCTGCTCCCAGTATAATACTACCGGCCGCCAGATCTCTAACTGTAACGTTTTTCATAATACAAGCGTCGGCTGCGCCTCTGGCAGTGTAAGCCAAGTGTCCGGCGGATGAACCCAAATTGCGGATCTTGCCTGGAAAATTACTTGTAAAGTCTCTGTGAAAGCGAGAATAAACCAGAATCAAACTTTCATTGTCCACAGTTGGGTCCTGCCGCACTTTAATTGGTCTATCATTCAGAAAAGCTTCTCTTCCAGCATAAGCTGAATAAAGTTCACCGGTTACCGGCAAATAAAGGAAACCCAGAACAGGCCAGAATTTCTCAAAAAGGGCCGCGCTAACTCCCCAAACAGGCATTCCAGACTGAAAAGACGCCGCACCATCAAGCGTATCAACGATCCAGACAAATCGTGGCGCGCCTGGTCCTCTCAATTGTTCCTCGTTCAAGTCTCTCAAGAAACCATGCCCATCGAAGCTCCCGTCAATCTTAGTCTGAATAATGTCCCACGCCCTATTTTCGGCTTCTGTCACCAACTCGTCATCAAATTTCAGTTTTCTGTTGCCACGCCCGTACAATTCGAGCAAAACAGCCCCACTCTTTCGTAATGTATTTTCAACAAATTCTTTTAAAGTCCATAGTTCTCGATCTGTTAGGGACTGAGTTTCTTCAATAGACATGCTTGACTCCGTTCTAAGTAACACTTCTGAATATGCAGAATAGTTTATTTCATGTACAGAGACTTCGGGGCAGCGATTCTGAAACCCCATCATTATGTAAGGTCATGAGGCGCCTTGTGTCAAGGAAGACAACAGGAAGACAATGCGACTATTTTTCGACCGATGTCTGAAAGTAGCCATATAGAAGTGGTTGTGAATAAAAAATTACAAAGGGAAAGTTAACGAGTCCTGGGGAATTTTGATATTGTGAAGAAAATGGCTGTACATGGTCTGATTGATTTGACCGGTGTAAAAGGCGGAAAATATTGTTAGATGATGAAATAGCCGGGGCAAAAGTCCTTGACTTAAGGACTTTATTTCAAGATGCTGTCAGAAAAATTTGGAGATTCGATATGAGGGATTGGGAACAGAGGTATGCAAACAAATTAGTAAATGTGCAAGAAGCAGCCTCGCACGTTAAAAATGGTGACCGTGTCTATTTAGGAAGTATGTGTTCGGAACCCAAAACGATAATAGAAGCTTTAGGAAATACACGAGTTGAAGATGTTGAAATAGTTCAATTTATTAGAGGTGATTACGCCACCAATTTGGCTGCTAAAATTCCCGGCAGATTTGTGATAAAATCTTTTTTTGTCGGGGGTCGCACGGGTGAACAAGAACGCCCTTCCGAAGCGGATTATGTTCCACTTTTTCATTCCCAAATACCTAATTTTTTTAGAAATAGACGAATAGCCATCGATGTCGCAATAATCCAAGTAGCGCCTCCGGACAGGTTCGGAAGATTTAGTCTTGGTGTATCGGTTGATTCTACGAAATCAGCAGTTGAATCAGCACGGCTTGTTATTGCGCAGGTGAACACAAGAATGCCTCGAACTTCCGGGGACTCTTCAATAATGATTGATGAAATTGATTACCTGGTTGAAGCGGATGAAGAGTTATTTGAATTGCCTTCAGAAGAATTGGGAGAACGAGAGAGAACGATAAGCTATTATTGTGGAGAACTCATAGACGATGGTTCAATACTTCAATTCGGTTTCGCCGGAATATCTCAGGGATTGATGGATCACCTGAAGGATCGGCGTAACCTAGGACTACACACCGAGATTCTGACTGATTCGTTGGTCGATCTTATAGAATGCGGCGTAGTAGATAACAGTACCAAGAAGATGTACAGGGGAAAATCTCTTGCCACCTGTTGTATGGGAACAAGGCGATTGTATGATTTTGTTGACGATAACTCTCTGGTTGAGCTTTATCCAAGCGATGTGGTGCTAAATCCTCTTTTCATTGCGGCAAACGATAAGGTAGTAGCCGTAAACTTGGCCTTGCAAGTCGATCTACGAGGACAAATACGACAGGGAAATCCAACATGGACTGCATTTGAAGGTTCCGGAGGCGACCATGATTTCATGTTAGGAGCCAGTATGTCAAATAATGGTCGTTCAATTGTTTGTCTGAGATCCACGTCGATAAAAAATGATCGTTCTACAATAGTACCGTCTTTTGGCCCCAAATCAGCAGTCATAATGAACAGAGGAGAGGTGAATTATATAGTCACCGAATTTGGTATAGCCTATCTGGGTGGTCGAACGATAAGAGAGCGAGCTATGGCCTTGATTGAGGTAGCTCACCCGAAATATCGTGAAGGACTTATGAAAGCGGCGCGTGAAGCAGGGTACGTCTACCCGGATCAGGTTTACTACAAAAGTGTGTCACCTGAGTTGCGACAACGAATTAGAACAGACCACGTGTTCAAAGATGGCCTCAAGTGTCATATTCGCGCTGTTAGACCAACCGATGAAACGATGCTCCGAGATTTATTTTACAACTTGTCGGAGAGTTCGGTTTATTTTAGGTATTTCAGTCCAAGACGCAGCATGCCGCACAAAAACGTTCAAGCGTATGTGAATCTCAAAGAAGATGAAGGGGTTTCATTGGTAGTTACCATTGGTCCTCGTGAAAATCGAAGAATGATTGCCGAAGCCAGGTATATGATTGAACCGGCAGAGGGATTCGCAGATACTGCTTTTATGATTGATGAACATTATCATGGCAGAGGGATCGCCAGCTATCTACTCAATTACTTGATTGAAATAGCTAAAGAAAGAGGACTCAAAGGCTTTAAAGCTGATGTATTATTTTCAAATCAACCAATGCTGAAAGTGTATGAAAAAGTACCCTTTAAAATACTCAAACGTTTTGCCGACGGGATTGTTAGCCTGAGCTTCAGGTTCGATGAATATAAGGACGAGGAACAGCAATAAGCCGTATTTTCAACAAAACTAGAGATTAATCCGAAATACTCCACCAACAGAGGATGAAACGGGGACATGAATTCGTTAGTCGCTATTCCCGGTGAAACGGGGTGCCTGGCTCTCCTGAGAAAACACAGGACACCGGATCACATTATTAGACATTGTCAGATGGTGTGGGAGGTAGGACGATTCCTCGGAGAAAGCCTAGTTCGGGAAAACCTTCATGTTGACATGTTATTACTCAGGGCTTCATGCTTGCTTCATGATATTGGTAAGTATCCCTGTATTCTCTCCGGCGCAAAAAACCATGACGTGTTGGGAGAGCAAATTCTAGAACAAGAGGGTTTACTAAATGTAGGCCGGATTGTTTCTCAACATGTGATTTTAAGAAGTCAAAAAAATAGGCCGATTGGAGAAGAGCATATAGTCTTCTACGCGGACAAGCGGGTGATTCATGATGAGATAGTGAGCCTAGAAAATAGATTTACTTATCTCACGAATACTTATGGAAAAACCGCGCAAGCCAGAGACCGATTACTTATCATGAAACAAGAAACAATTGATGTGGAAACAGCAATTTTCGAGAATTTGACATTTGGTCCTGAAGAAATATCGAAATTGAGCACAACAATTTAACAACCCGGCGGAGTGATTAAAACCTCAGAACTGATGAACTCTAAACTCGCAATAGTTCTTTTGTCCGGAGGAATTGATTCGACTACTACGATGGCGATCGCTAAATCTAATGGTTTCCAGATTTGCGCCTTAACTTTCGACTATGGGCAAAGACACAAAGTAGAAATAGATGCCGCTAGAAATATTGCTAAGTATTTTGGATCCAGAGAACATTTGATTATAGAAATCCCTCTCCGAAAAATAGGGGGTTCAGCTCTAACCAGTGATATAGCAGTACCTAAAGGAACCATTATTGAAAAAATAGGCTCAAATATACCCATCACCTATGTGCCTGCCAGAAACACCATCTTTTTATCTTTTGCGCTGGCGTGGGCTGAAGTGACAAATGCGGAAGACATCTATATCGGGGTTAACGCTTTGGATTACTCAGGCTATCCGGATTGCCGCCCAGAATATGTTCATGCTTTTGAAAACATGTCGAACCTTGCAATCCAGAAGGCAATCGAAGGCAAAATGAAAATTAGAATTCGAACACCTTTGATTACAATGTCTAAAGCCCAAATAATTAAGACAGGTTTAGGAATGAATATTGACTACGGGTTAACTCATTCCTGTTATGATCCTTCGGATATCGGAGAAGCATGTGGGGCTTGCGAGAGTTGTCTCTTACGGAAACGAGGTTTCCAGGAAGCCGGTGTACCGGATCCCACAAGATATATAGGTTCTTGACAAAAACGGAAAATTCAATCAGGCCGTGTTTCCATAAACAGGTTGCAATATTCCGATTCCGTAATTCGGAAGAAAGAGCGGGGCATACATGGCAAGATATTTTGAAAACAACATTGCTGCGACAGGATCTACTCCTCTAGTTAAACTCAACAAAATCGAAGGAGTCCAGGAAGCTACCATCCTGGCAAAAGTAGAAGGTCGCAATGCCGCCTATTCGGTCAAGGACCGCATTGCGGTCTACATGATCAGGGATGCTGAAGAAAAAGGGGTATTGCGTGCCGGTATGGAGGTAGTAGAACCAACCAGTGGCAACACGGGCATAGGCCTTGCTTTTGTTTGCTCGATAAGAGGCTATCCGTTAATCCTGACCATGCCTGAGACTATGAGCATTGAAAGACGCAAAGTTTTGAAAATGTTCGGCGCACGCCTAATTTTGACGGAGGGCGGTAAAGGCATGAAAGGAGCCGTCGCAAAGGCCGAGGAAATTGCACTGAGCGATCCAAGGAAATATTTCATGCCTCAACAATTCGAGAACCCGGCAAATCCAAAAGCCCATGAAGAAACAACAGGCCCGGAAATATGGGAACAAACCGAGGGGAAAATAGATGTCTTTGTCAGTGGTGTCGGCACAGGAGGCACGATAACGGGTGTCTCCCGGTTTATTAAGCACGGCATGGGGAAAAAGCTGATATCTGTGGCTGTTGAACCGCTAGAAAGCCCTGTAATAACTCAAACCTTACATGGTAAAGAAACCGTAACTGGCCCTCACAAAATCCAGGGAATCGGCGCTGGTTTTATTCCCGGTGTCCTTGATCTGACTCTTGTTGATGAAGTTGTTCAGGTTTCAAGTGGTGATGCTGTGCGTTACGCTCGGTTATTGGCCAGGGAAGAAGGTTTATTAAGTGGAATATCGTCAGGAGCTGCCATTTGCGCTGCCATTCGTTTGGCTCAGAGAAAAGAATTTCACGGGAAAAACATCGTTACCATCTTACCGAGCGCTGGTGAAAGGTATTTGAGTTCTATCTTGTTTGAAGATTTAGCTGATTAGAATGATTCAACAAGGGAAACTGTCATAATTTATCAAGGAGGTTGAGTCCATGAAACAAGAAGCCAATTGCATTTTTTGTAAGATCGTTAAAGGAGATATTCCTTGTGTCAAAATCTATGAGGATGAAAAAACCTTGGCCTTTATGGATGTCGCTCCCTTGAATAAGGGTCATGCTCTCATAATTCCGAAAAACCATTATGAAACAATTTTACAAATTGAACCGGAAGTTTACGGATGGTTGAATATTATTGCTTCCAAGGTAGCCAAAGCAGTGCAAGAGACATTACAACCTGACGGAATAAATGTTATGCAACTCAACGGAAAAGCAGCGAATCAGGTCGTACCTCATTTGCACATTCATGTGGTTCCGAGGAAATACAAGGATGGTCTAACAATTTGCGCGTGGGAACCGGTGCCCGGCAATATGGACGAAATAAAATCCACGGGCGAAGCAGTCAAGACAAATTTGTGAAGTGAGGTCTCATCAGTAAAGAAATCAAAATGTCGACCCAGTCCGAGAAAAGTGAAGTGAGTTTCAAGACCCAACCTCAATCGGATTTTTTCAACTATTTTGGCAAAGAGCGTTGGATTCAAATTTGGCTCGCTGAAAAGAGAACTCGGTTAACCTCTGTAATTTTTCCTCCTCTTGAAAAGATTGGTATTGTTCCGGATACGATTTCCTATATAGGCATTGCTTTCCTGGCAGGGGCCATCCTTTATTTTGTCAGAAAACCGTGGTTGGCGGCATTATTCTTGCTTGGTCACGTAATTTTTGACGGATTGGATGGGGCTTATGCTCGCAACGTAGGCAAAGCGTCTCAATCCGGTGCGTTTACCGATCTGGTTTGTGATCAATTCGGAATGGTAGTGGTTTCGATGTTAGCCATTTTCCATCACTTGGTGGAACCACTGATCGGCGCCGCTTACATCAGTCTGTATCTGATTGTAGTTGTTTTTGGAGTTATAATAAATGTAATGGGAATCGGCTCCAGGATCACTATTACCAGTAAGTATTTTCTGTATATCGTCTACGGTTTCTGGGCTTTTTCCGGAGTTAACTATTTTTGGTTTTTGATGACCTTTTTTTCATCCGTGATGGCAATAGAAGTGTTGATCGGATATGTGCGTCTCAAGGCCGGGATAAAGAAAAAATTCGATTCACAGGAACACTCCACCCAGAGTCACATATACTCTGGTCATATGAACCATGTCTTGAATATAGTTATTCCACTTACCGTATTGGCAGGTATTCTTGTTTATGGGAATTGGATCCCTCTCCGAGCAATCATGGACTCCCCCAACCTTAAGCTGAATTGGGAAGAAGGACGGACAATCTTATCCCATGAAGACAATTCAAAAATTCTCTCTTTTGGTGTGTGGAATGATAAATGGCTGGGGCTTTTCGAATGTGAAGATGGATCCAAAGAAATTAGAATAATAAACGCTGATGGTTCATTCAGCGGACAAAGATTTGAGGCCCCAGCGTACATTCAACCTGCCTGTGAAGAATTACCACTTGATGGTGAAACACTACTAATAGCGGATAACACTACGCGTTTGGTAATGGGAATAGATCTGACAGCTTCATTGGAAAGCAAGAAAGCGGTAATAACACTTACTCTCCCCTATGGTTATTTAAGAATGACCGCAATAGCCACTACGCTCTGGAATAATAAAACGGTTTGGCTCGTCGCGAATTATCTTTTTACGCGGAAGACCTACATTGTGGATCCCGACATAGCTGTAAAAAAAGGATCAGTTCTAGGTGGAGTCATAGGATCTTATACTAATGGAGGTTTTCCATCAGGTCTTGTGGTGTCAAATGGCGAAGTCATAGAGCTAAACAAATCACCACTGAATTCTTTAATATATACAGCATCATTGAATAGAATGCTCCAGGGGGAGAACCTACTGCAAGCTACGAAAAAGAGAATCGCTCCACCCAACACAAATTGTCTGGGGTTGGCGATATCAGGGGGAAAATTAATGATAATTTCAGAACAGGGAAAAACTTTCCATGTTCCTCTAAAAGAGGTCTTGGGAAAATATTCGCTGGA
This sequence comes from Deltaproteobacteria bacterium, assembly GCA_026388665.1. Classification (GTDB taxonomy): domain Bacteria; phylum Desulfobacterota; class Desulfomonilia; order Desulfomonilales; family Desulfomonilaceae; genus CAJBEZ01. The sequence continues at coordinate 54,417 of JAPLJJ010000059.1, read as the reverse complement.
ATTGAACTCTCATCATTTCTTTCTTACTAAATCCGAAGTTGTAAAGAACACATTTTCACACTAAACTTCCCCTCGCTAGAAAACTAAATCAGCATTATTCTTTATGCTTGGACCGGCCCGGGTTTGGGAGACCTTAATGGATAGAATTAGAAACTTTTGCGTTATAGCGCATATTGATCATGGAAAATCTACACTTGCTGATCGTTTGTTACAGATCACAGGTGTTGTTGGAGATCATAATTTCCATGACCAAATGCTCGATACCATGGATATTGAAAGGGAGCGGGGAATAACCATCAAGAATCAATCAGTGGCGCTTCCATACAAATCGTCTGATGGTGTAAATTACACCTTGAATCTTATTGATACACCCGGTCATGCAGATTTTTCATACGAAGTTTCACGCGCTCTGGTTGCTTGCGAAGGAGCGTTGCTCGTCATCGACGCCAGTCAAGGTATTCAGGCCCAAACGCTTGCCAATTTCTATATGGCAGTGGAACAGGATCTGGAAATTATAACCGTTATCAACAAGATCGATTTACCCGCGGCCGATATTGATAGAGTTAAACTTCAGATTTCAAAAGATTTGGGTTTAGATCCTGATTCGGCAATATTGGTTTCCGCAAAAGAAGGTATTGGAATAAAAGATGTTCTGGAAACGATAGTACAAAAGATCCCCGCTCCAAAAGGTGACCCCAAGGCTCCTCTAAAAGCGCTGATTTTTGATTCGCACTGGGATCCATACCGAGGAACTGTAGTTCATATAAGAATATTTGACGGAACAATAACACCGGGTCAAACCATAAGGCTGTGGGCGATCAGCGCTAATTATAAGGTTGAAGAAACGGGAATTTTCCTAATTGAGCGAAAACCTGAAAAACAACTTTCAGCAGGTCAGGTAGGCTACATAATCGCAGGTATTAAAACTGTCAGTGATACAAGAATAGGTGATACCGTAACCCTTGAAGACAACCCATGCGAAACGCCTTTAAAAGGGTTTCTAATTGTAAAACCGGTAGTGTTTTCATCATTTTATCCTATTTCATCAGATGATTATCAAGAACTTTCCGAGGGCCTGGAAAAACTGAAATTGAATGACGCTTCCCTAACCTTCGAAAAGGACCATTCAACTGCATTGGGACATGGTTTTAGATGCGGATTTCTTGGATTGTTACATCTTGAAGTGGTTCAGGAACGTCTAGAAAGAGAGTTTAATCTTTCTTTAATTCTAACAGCGCCCTCGGTTCAATATGTAATAGTCTATAAGAACGGATCGGAAGAAATAATAGATAATCCGGCCAAGTATCCGGACCCTGTCGCGATTGAAAACACTAAAGAACCTTTTATAAGAGCTTCAATAATATTGCCCGAACAATATCTAGGGACAGTAATCAGTTTATGTATAGATCGACGAGGGATACAAAAAGATATGGCCTACTTAGGCTCTGGCCGGGTGGAGCTGACCTTTGATTTGCCGTTAGCGGAAGTCCTTTTCGATTTTTATGACAAGCTGAAATCAGTTTCTCGCGGTTACGCTTCTTTTGATTACGAGTTTCTTGACTATCGGCCTACGGAATTAGCGAAAGTAGATCTTTTGGTGGCCGGTGAAAAGGTCGATGCTTTGTCAATGTTGGTCCATAAAGAAAGGGCTTATCAACGTGCTCGAAGGGCCTGTGAAAAGCTGAAAGATGAAATTCCGCGTCAACTCTTCAAAGTTGCGATTCAAGGAGCGATAGGGGGCAAAATAATCGCCAGAGAGACTGTTTCCGCTCTTAGAAAGGATGTTCTGGCGAAGTGCTACGGTGGGGACATAACACGTAAGAAAAAACTGCTGGAAAAACAAAAAGAAGGCAAGAAAAGAATGAAACAGATCGGTAACGTTGTCATCCCTCAGTCAGCTTTTCTCGCAGTGCTAAAGACTGACGATGAATAAACGTTCCCGAGGACTAACTTGTATATGTTTTGTTCAGAGATATCCCATGGCATCTGGGCCATGAATGCCCTGAATCAGCATTTGTTGAGCAGTTTTCCTTATCGGAACAACACCTTGCGCAATCACAGGAACAACCAGGTTTCTGAGAAGCGTTTCCGATAAAATTTCTTGAAAACAGACGCAAAATAAAAAAGGCGGCCAGCAATACAATCAGTCCCACAAGAAGTTCTTGCCACATTTTGGGCTCCTTTCGCACTAATTAATTAAGTAAGGCCTATACCGAAAAAAGTTCCTGTGGTCTTTACGATCAACGCGACGCAGTATGCCAATAACGTAGTATAAACCATAGCGAATATTGTCCACCGCCATCTTCCGGTTTCTCTCCTGATCACTACCAGGGTTACAAAGCATGGGGCATATAACATGACGAACATTATCAAAGTGAAAGCCATCAATGGGTTCCATCCGGGTTCGTTCTTGAGTTGTTCAGATAGATTCGAATATTGCTCGCGTTCAATAGAGCCCATGCTATATGCGGTGCCGAGAGTGGAAACCACAACCTCTTTAGCTGCAAAGCCTCCTAAAAGAGCCACATTGGTTTTCCAATCAAACCCAATGGGCTTAAATACCCACTCTAGGTGCGATCCCACTCGACCAGCTATTGTATTTTTTAACCTTGCGCTTTGTTCCTCATTTTCGAGGCGTAATTTTTCCAGCTTATACTGAGCGTATTTTAGCGCCACGGGTAAATTAACTTGTTGGAAGTCTATTGAGAGATCGGCGTCTTTCTGTGGCTCATGGCTCAGATTTCTAGATTTCAAAAAGTCGGTTAATTTCTCCGCATGATTTTTCGTTTTTTCAGATTCAAAACCTTCAAAACTATTCAAATCTTCCTGATCCTTTAAGACAATACTTACGACCGGGTCTTTGATGAAATTGGACAGCAACTTATCCTGTTTATCTTGAAAAATAGCCCGTTGTTCCGAAGTCAACCCGGGAAACGTCATCAACGCCCAAATTAATATGGAAACGGCCAATATTATAGTTCCGGCCTTTTTCACATACATCCAGGTGCGTTCCCATGTGTGTATCAAGAGGCCACGGAAAGTAGGGACTCGGTAAGGGGGCAACTCGAGCACAAAAGGGGCGGACGGGCCTGACAGTACAGTGGAGCGGATAACCCTACCGGCGAAAAGAGCCATTCCCCATGATATTATTGTAAGAACAAACATAATAGACGCCCGGTCCCCAGGAAAAAAAGCTCCAATCAGCAACGCGTACACAGGTAATTTTGCTCCACAATTCATAAGTGGCGCCACCAGAATTGTGACTAACCGTTCTTTAGGTTCTTTCATTGTACGTGTGGCCATAATTCCGGGAACAGCACAACCACCCGCTATCCCGCCTGACACCATCAAGGCCAGCATGGACGCGCCGTGCAATCCAAACCCACGTAAAACACGATCCAGCATAAAGGCGATACGCGTCATATAACCAGTGTCTTCAAGTATTGCGATAGCGAAAAACATAAACGCTATTAGTGGCGTAAAACCTAATACGCCTCCCACGCCCTTTATTATCCCGCTTACTACTAATGATTTTAAAAGTCCCTCAGGAAGAATTGTTGAAACGTTTTCTCCAAGCCATGAGAAAAAGGAGTCGAAATGTTTGACAAAAGGAGCGCTTCCGTTAAAGGTAAAAATGTAAACACAATACAGAACCGCAAGTAAAATCAGAGGGCCCAACAATCTATTGGTAAGAACTTTGTCAATAGTTTCGCTTAAATTAACTCGGTTGGTTCGTTCGACCTGGACAGTTTGCTTAATCGCTCCTGATATAAAACCGTATCTTGCGTCTGCTAGAACAATTTCAGGATTATCTCCAAAAATACCGTTCAAGTGCGATCGACTCTTGCTGACTTGCTCAAGGATTTTTTCTCTATGGTCAAGACCGTCGATCTTTTTAATAATCTCTGAGTCCCCCTCTAGCAGTTTGACAGCGAGCCAACGTTGACTCCCTCTTGAGGAGTAGTCGGTATGTGCCAGAAGGTTTTGAATTTTATATAATTCGTCTTCCACCTCTGAACCGTAAGTCAACCTGACATCCCTTTCTATTAGTTCAGGGTTTTCGACTTCTGAGATCACTTTTTCCACAAGGGAATCAAGGCCTACCCCCTTTTTCCCATTGGTCGGAACAACTGGAACGCCCAGTAAACTCGAAAGAAGTGTTTCATCAATTATGGCCCCACGTCCTCGGGCCACATCAATCATGTTCAGGGCCACAACAAGCTTACATCCCATTTCCAGCAATTGAACCGAAAGATATAAATTCCGCTCCAAATTGGAAGCGTCAACTACATTTATGACAAGGTCAGGGGAAGAATCGACTATGAAATTGCGGGCAATGATCTCTTCGAGTGAATAAGCGGTGAGCGAATAGGTTCCAGGTAAATCGACTACATGAATTTCTTGTCCACTATGTTTTAAGGTTCCTTCTTTTTTCTCAACCGTAACACCCGGCCAATTCCCTACGTGTTGTCGAGCGCCTGTCAAGGCGTTGAATATTGTGGTCTTACCGGCGTTAGGGTTTCCGGCAAGTGCCACGACAATCTTCTGCTTCATCTAGAGATCCTCAGGCAGCGAGTTCAGGTTCGTTCATTAGAATATGAGCCGCCTGTTTCTTTCGCAGAGTTATGTGATAACCTCTGATTACAAATTCCATAGGATCGTTAAGCGGCGCGTATTTGACTACCGCGATCTCGGTTCCTTTAATAAAGCCCATTTCCATTATTCGGAGCCTAAAATCAGGATCTCCACAAATTTGTACGATTTTGCCTTTTTCACCTGGTTTATAATTTGACAGTTTCACTGTTTTCTCCGCGAGGCATTTATGATGTTGAAGAGAATCACAATCTATGCATTTTTTCTTAGATACCGTGGGGCTCATGACGAATTCTCCAAATCAGTCTATTATGCTCTAAGCCGACATGGCTATCTTTGTTAGACACCTCAAACTTATGTTTAGCCCTCATATAACTTTTTGTCAAGATGGTCCAAGGCCAAAAAAACTCACAACACAAATAATTTACTGTTTTTCTAAAGAATTTCCCCTAAACTTTTATTAATACCGTTTTACTAATGATTAGTAAGATGACACCAGGAGGGGGTCGCTTAGACGAAGATTCGATGGCTCTACGTCGCTTATACTGAGACGATCGCTGTCCTGGCGCTTCAGTGGTTTATAGGCAAGAAAACGAAAGGGAATAGGAAGAATTTACTTGAGGCCAATAAGTCTTCTTTGTTTGTAAAGACCCGTGTAAGTCCATTTGTTACGTATTTTGTAACTCAGATTGAGCCGTGACAGATTAAGCGTTGAGATCAAGCCGCTTGTCCACGCGTTTACGGCTAACCTTTGAGGAGTCAGCCCAGTATCGGACCAGGGCGAGATTCGATCTGTATTGGATGTAAGAGATGAAACACCGACCCATTTAATCCCGTTTGAGACAAGCCCGTCATTACGACTCAAATTATCTAATAAAACTAGATCAGAACCAACTCTATGCAAAACCACGAGAGAGTTAGGAGGAAGGGGACTCTCCATTTTTATACCGCGGCTAACAAATCCTTTTGGATAAAATACGGCTTGTTGATGCAACTCATTGGGAGGGGTATTAGAACACCTATACACGTAGTAAGAGCCCAAATCCCTACTATCATAAAGCATTCTTACCAGGTCTCTCAGACCATTCCATCCACGGAATACAGCGGCCCTTTTGTGATATGATTCGAGGTCTACAAAAAGAATATTAGTCCTTGGCTCGACATCAGGAACCTGAGAAATGAGGCTCCTACAAAGAGAATTCCTGATTTCCGCCGCCTCTTTCCAATCAGTGATCAAACTCGAATGAAACGCTAGAGCCAGGCCAATGAAGAAGATGCCGACACAATACGCGAAAAGTCGTTTCCCGAGATTTTTCCAACAAGTCATAAGAAAAGCCAACAATATAGCCAATCCAAAAGAGGCTGAGGAATAAATTCTGCTGGACCAATTATAATTGAACCAGGCGGTGTATCCTCCTTGGATAAAACCATATTTGGCTAAAACCGTATCTGATATACTTGGGTTAGCGGAGCCGTAACCAGCCAACTGATAAGGCGCCATACCCAACACAATGATTATGATTGATAAAATCAAAACATAAGATTTCTTCTGATAATAATACTCTTTTGATTGATAAGGACCAGAATATCTGTGTTTTTCGAGATAGATAAAGAAAAACAGAATGGACAGGCCGGCTATACCGCCCAGAATTGCGGATCGCAAATCCATGTAGGAAAAATCCAGAATTCCAATTAAGTACCAAGGAATAAGAGCAAAATAAGACAAGATGAGTTCAAACGGCGGGATCAAATTACTATGTGAAACCGCTCCTCCCTTGAGCAACATGAATCTTGACAATAATGCAATTGAAAACGCGCTCAGTGTTCCAATCGTGAGTTTAATAATAAAGTTTTTGCTTGAGCCTGTTTTGAGAGATCCTGAATAAAGAGGAGCCACAAACAGAGGCATCGCGAAGATCAGTAAACTAGGCGCTTCATAAGTGAAAAAAGCCGCTAAGTATAAAAAAACGGGAAGCAGCAAACCTCTCCACGTGTATCCTCTCCTAGTCCAATTTTGAAAAGAGAGGACCGACGCCCAGAAGATCAGCAAACTCAACCTAGAATTGTCAGTGGTAACCACGTATGTCAAACATGAAACAGTAGGCAAAAAGAAGGCCCAAAAAACAGATGCGGTAACAAAAGTCCTACGATTGGGAAACAGATTGTATAAACACGCTCCCATAACAAGAGAAGCGCCGGCAAGCAAGCAAATCGAAAGAAAATGAAAAACTATTTTGTTAAATCCGAACAGCTCGAAAAGAGTTATCCAATAAACACCTTCCAGTGGTCTAAGTAACTCCTTCGCATACAACCATATTGAAACAGGGAAACTGTTCCAATATGGCCAACTGAAAATCCACCAATCATCACCTTCAAAACCCGTATCACCCGTTAAGCATGTGACCAATAATGCATAAGAAACCAGAAAAAACCCTGCGAAAAAAAAGATCGGGGTTTTATTAAACGAAACACTGATATCTGATTGGTTCAATGGCTAAGATCTCTTGATAAAACCAAAACTATAAGACTCGAAATATCCATCCCAATCAGGAAGATTGAGAATCGAATCCTTATCGAACCTTATCATAAACATTATAAAACAACTTTTGCGATCAAAGAACAATTATTAACGATTTTTATCTCTTTGTTATAAACTTCGGAAAATGCTATTTCAGTTAAGCCAATCTATTTTCTAGCGTTGTAAGGATCTTTCAAATACTGGCTTATGGAGCGCGGAATGAAAACAGTAGTTGTAACTGGTGGCGCGGGTTTCATTGGCAGCCATCTCATAGAAAGCCTTTTAATGAAGGGGCATTACGTCCTTTGCATTGATAACATGTTCACGGGAAGCAAAAAGAACATAGAGCCCTTCAGAGGCAACCCTAAATTTGAATTTATCCGACACGACATCGTGGTTCCGATATTGCTGGAGGCTGACGAAATCTATCATCTGGCCTGTCCAGCCTCTCCTGTGCATTATCAAAACAATCCCATAAAAACTCTTAAGACTTCTGTAATTGGGACTCTTAACATGTTGGGTCTGGCAAAGAGGATTAAGGCTAGATTTCTTCTAGCTTCCACATCCGAGGTTTATGGTGATCCGGATGTTCACCCGCAGACTGAAAGTTATCATGGGAATGTAAATCCTGTGGGTCCTAGAGCCTGTTACGATGAGGGGAAAAGGGCAGCCGAAACACTAACCGTGGGATACCGGGATTACAACAATGTTAATGTAGGGATAGCAAGGATTTTCAATACTTACGGTCCGAGAATGTTACCTAACGATGGACGAGTGGTTAGTAATTTCATTTGCCAGGCACTACAGGGAGAAGACATCACGATTTATGGAGATGGATCTCAAACAAGATCATTTTGTTTCATAAATGACATGGTTAACGGTTTGACGACATTAATGGAAGGCCCTGAGCCCGGACCAATCAATTTGGGTAATCCTCATGAAGTGACGATCAAAGAACTGGCCGAAACAATACTAAGATTAATCAAAGGGTCTAATTCTGAAATTGTGTACAGAACATTGCCGAAAGATGATCCCACAAGAAGAAAACCGGACATTTCATTGGCTAAAGAGACCCTGAAATGGCAACCCAAGACACCGCTTGAAGAAGGGCTAAAGGCAACCATAGCCTATTTTGAAGAAGAACTGGAAATTAGTAATGGCTGATGCTACGGCGGGAAAATCAAATTCTAAGCGAAACATTTTAATAATTGTGGGTAGCATACTGGGACTATTTTTCCTGTGGCTTGCCTTTCGTGACATTTCTCTAACTGATCTGGCTGATGGCGTCAAACAGATGAAAGTATTGTATCTACTGCCTTGTCTTCTGCTGGCTATGGCATGTCAATTCGTTAGAGCGCTGAGGTTTGGCGTCATTCTAAGCCCGTTCTGTTCATTACGCGTCAGGACTCTCTGGGATTTGTTAAACATCTGGGCTGCCGCCAACATGATAATGCCCGCAAGACTTGGTGAACTCGTTCGGCCTTATCTATTGCAGCAAAAAGGGGCTTCGTTCTCAAGTGTATTCGGCGCGGTTATTGTTGAGAGATTTTTCGATTTATCGGGTTTATTGTTACTGCTTGGCACTGTCTTATGGAAAACGCCGAAAGCGCCCCCAAAATTTTCTTTCTTGGGGGAAATCCTGCTAATCTGTTTGATACTAGGCTACATATTGGTTTTGCTGATTCTGATAAAACGAGATAAGGCCCTTTTTGTTTTACGCAAAATCTTTTCCATTTTACCCAATAAGGCAGCCACGTTTATGGGAGGGGTAAGTGAGAAACTAATAGATGGTCTGGGCATCATGGCAAGCCCAAAGCAGGCCCTCATAATTTTTTCATACTCAATAGTGCTATGGTTACTCTTTTCAACGACAACCTATTTATTTATGCTAGCTTTTTCAATAAACGCGCCGTTTCTGGTTGCGGTTACAATTCAGGTTTTCATAGCGTTAGGCGTAGCGCTCCCGTCTGCGCCGGGTTTCATAGGGACTTTTCATGCCGCAGGTCGTTACGCTCTGGCCTTGTTTGGAATAGGCGCGATAGTTGCAGTGTCATTCGCGACTGTTTACCATTTGTTTAGCTTGGTGGTCAGCGTTGGACTGGGAGTAATTTCATACATCTTCAGCGATTTCCGTTTAGACCAGAAAATTTTTTCCGAGAGCGTTAAGAATTCTTGATTACGGGAGAATGTATTGAGGAACTGGGTTCATTTAGACAAGGAATACATTTGGCATCCATTTACCCAGATGAGGGAATGGTTGCAAGCAGATAATATCATTATAGAACGCGCTGATGGCGTATATTTATATGACACTAATGGTAATAAATATCTGGACGGTATTTCATCCCTATGGGTGAATATTCATGGGCATAGGAAAAAAGAAATTGATGAAGCGATCATAAATCAAATTAATAAGGTCTCTCATTCCACTCTTCTTGGTCTGGGTAGCTCACCATCAATAGAACTCGCCGAGAAGCTAGTTCAAATAAGCCCGCCTAAACTCCAGAAAGTCTTTTACTCGGATTCCGGTTCAACTGCCGTTGAAGTCGCGTTAAAAATCGCATTTCAATACTGGAAAAACAGAGGGTATGAAGAAAAAAGGCTTTTTGTTGGGCTCGATCAAGCATACCATGGGGATACTATAGGATCTGTAAGCCTAGGGGGCATAGATATCTTTCACAGTATTTTCCATCCACTTTTATTTCATACTCTCGTGATTCCGACACCATTCCCTTATCGCAATCCTGATCTAACCGCCGAGCAGCTAAGAGACCAGTGCCTAAATACTTTTGAAAAGATAGCGGAAGAACGTGGCTCAGAAATAGCTGCGCTAATAGTGGAACCCCTTGTGCAAGGCGCGGCAGGAATGATTGTTCATCCGGAAGGTTTCCTCAAGGGACTGGAGACAATTTGTAGAAAACATAAGATCCTATTAATTTGCGATGAAGTAGCTACCGGTTTCGGAAGAACAGGCGCCATGTTCGCGTGTGAACAAGAGGCTGTGGAACCAGACATATTATGCCTCGCCAAGGGCTTGACAGGGGGCTATTTGCCCCTTGCGGCCACTCTCGTGAGTAATGAAATCTTTGAAGCTTTTCTAGGATCATACACCGAGTACAAGACATTCTTTCACGGGCATAGCTATACGGGAAACGCTTTAGCTTGCGCAGCCGCCCAAGCGTGTCTCGAAATTTTCGAGAAAGATCATGTGTTAGAGAACTTGGAGCCTAGAATAATGTTTCTCGAGAATTTACTCCGGGAAAAACTTGGCGCTCTGCCTCACGTAGGAGACATAAGACAGTGCGGGATGATGGTCGGGATAGAGCTGGTGGAGGACAAGGCACTGCGAAGAACGTTTCCCGTTGAACTAGGAATGGGAGTTCGCGTGACACAAGATATCCGTAAACACGGAATAATCTTGCGACCTCTGGGCGATGTGGTTGTGATAATGCCGCCTTTGGCTATCGAGATTGACGAGATTAAAACTATGGTCACTGCTGTAGAAAAATCCATCAACGAGATGTGTGGTATCTAAGGCATGAAAGGAATCTTTGTCACCGGGACAGATACAGGCGTTGGGAAAAGTTTGATAACCGCCGGGTTGACTCGTTTATTGCGTAACAAGGGTATGGGTTGCGTAGCCACAAAACCAGTTGAAACAGGCTGTAAAATTAAACAAGGCGAACTTTTTCCGGAAGATGGATACTTGTTGTGGCGCGCTTCAGAAACAATGATAAGTTTGGATAACGTGACTCCATTCCGTTTTTCATTTCCTGCTGCTCCGTACCGCTCTGCTGCCGTGCAGGATAGCCGGTTGAGGGTATCGGATATCGTGGAACACATAAAAACCGTCCAAGACTCGCATGATCTTACGATCGTTGAAGGCGCCGGCGGATTGTTCGTCCCCATCGAAGAAAAACGAACCTTTCTTGATCTCATGGCCGAACTGAATTTTCCAGTTGTTCTAGTTGCACGCACAAGACTTGGGACGATCAACCACACTCTCTTAAGTCTTGAAGCGCTCGAAAGAAGAAACCTCAATATTCTTGCCGTCATTTTGTCAAAATCCGAAATTGATGAAGGACCGGAGGAAGGATTTATAGCCGGCGACATCAAGAGACTCACAGACAACATTCCGATTCTTCGTTTCCCTTTTCTTTCTCAAAAGATGAAAGACGATCCTGAAGAAATCGCCAATATTATGGACAAATTGTGGGGAGAGGAAATTTTTATACAGCGAATTCTAAACCAACCCAATCAGGTAAAGAACGATTAAGTTCGAATCAAGGTAATTATCAAATTATACGTTGTTCCCTATCGGGAATATGGTCTAACGAGAGCGCCAAGACCTCTCGAGGGCGACTGGTTCCGTCAGATGGGCCAACGAGTCCTTGAGACTCCATTGATTCTATGATTCGCGCCGCTCTATTATAGCCTATTCTCATGTGGCGCTGAATCAGAGATATAGACGCATGTCCTATTCGAGTAACTAGAGCCACCGCCTCATCATATTTTTCATCTTCAATGGAATCGGAACCAAGATTAGAGCTGCCATCAGAGCCGTTTACGATGTTGGATATTTCCGAAAGGTATACGGGTGATCGTTGGGCTTTAGTGAAATCAGCTACTCGTCTAATTTCATTTTCAGAGACATAAGCGCCGTGCAACCTCAAAAGTTTGGAAGTCCCAGGTGGCACGAACAGCATATCACCCATGCCAAGCAGATTTTCCGCTCCGACCGTATCTATAATTGTCCTTGAATCATATTTAGCTGAGACTTGGAATGAGATCCTAGCCGGGAAGTTGGCTTTTATTATCCCGGTAATAACATCTACAGAAGGTCGTTGAGTCGCAAGTATAAGGTGAATACCGGCGGCCCTAGCCATTTGGGCAAGTCTGGCTATAGAAATTTCTATATCCTTCGCGGCTACCATCATTAATTCCGCAAGCTCATCGACTATGATAATAATGTATGGAAGTTTTTCCGGGTCATCTTCCTCTTGCGGAGTTGATACAGACCCAATTTGAACTTTTTGATTATAGCTCTCGATGTTTTTAGCGCCTGTCTTGCTGAGCAATTCGTAACGCCTTTCCATTTCTCTGATAGCCCAGTTCAGTACTTTGGGCACTTTGTCCGGGTCGGTCACAACCGGATAAATTAGGTGCGGAATGTCCTGATAATAAGACAGTTCCAATTTCTTAGGATCGACCATTATGAATTTGACTTCATCCGGCGTGTAGCTCATCAACCATGAACAAATGAGACTATTAAGACCAACAGATTTTCCGGTGCCTGTGGCCCCGGCGATCAAGAGATGCGGCATTCTCGCAAGGCTGGTCGCAAAAGGTTCACCATCAATGCATTTCCCCAAAGCCATTTTTAGTGGGGCCGTAGAGGACTTGAATGCAGCAGATTCGATAATTTCCCTAAAGTAGACTATTTCTCTATATAAGTTCGGAACTTCGATGCCAACAGTGTCTTTCCCTGGTATTGGGGCTACTACTCGCGTGGAGCCTGATTTCAAGGCCATTGCCAGGTCATCGGCAGTATTCAATACACGCCTCAAGGGAATACCAGGCGCAAGTGAGATTTCGTACATAGTGATCACAGGGCCCGGATGAATTTCGACAACTTGCCCTTTAATTCCAAGGTCAGACAATTTTTGTTCTAATATGGATGCGTTAACCTCTAACAATTTTTCATCTACAAACCTTTTGGAAATCTCTGGAACATCCAAAAGATCTGTAGGCGGAAGCCGATAATCCGAGTCATTCGAATACCGATTTTGATCACCTGTTACCGGTAGAATATCAGTGTCCGCTCTTTTGGTGACCTTTATAGTCCGGTTCGTTTCTGATAAACTGGAGTGAACCCCGCTTTTTTCTGTTTCATAGTTTTCCTGATCAGGACGTAATGCGCCGAATTCCTCTAAATCTGGTTCCGTAAAATTGTCATAGGTTTCTTCTAGGGCAAATTCCGTATCGGCTTGAGAAATATCAATTGATTTCCATGGAAGAGGGGAGCGCTTTCTATTTGTCGCTTTCTCATCGCTAGAGTCGGAAAATGACGAATTAATGGATCTCTGGGATTGCTCAGGGACTGGATCTTCGACATCGACAGGTATCTCGTCAGAGGGCAAGAAAGAAAGCCTTTCCCATGCATAAACTTCGAGAGATCCTTTTTCCAACGGTTCATAATCTCGTGCTATGGATGTAGATCGATCCTGAAGGATACTAGGCGCAGACAGCGCTTTTTGCTTTGCAGATCGTCGGGCCTCAAGAGTGTAACGGATCCGGGAAAAGACATTTTTTATGGCTGACCTTAATCTTTCGCGTAAAGCAAAATCTACTAGATAAAATGCTTTCGCGGAGGGAAAGCAGATCTGAATCAATTTAATCAAGGAACCCTTGGACAATTCCAACGTGCAAATTAAGAGAATTGTAACACTGACAACAAGACTACCCGCCTGACCAAAAAACTTGAATAAACTGAAATTCACGAGACTACCTACGGCCCCGCCCGGATTGGTGGAAGAAAAATTCAGGACAGTCAAATTAGAGAAACGATCTATTAATGCGCATAAAACCAAAATCAGGGTTGCGAAACTTACATAATCCCAGAAACGCGCCGGTTTCGACATTGATTGGTTGATGGAGCGAATACCAAGCAGAAGCAAGAACAAGGGGATAAAAAGAGAACAGACACCTATGAATTGAGCAGAGGCGTCCGCTATATGTGAGCCTATCAATCCGCAAAGATTGTGGGTATCAGGTCGATGAGTCACTACATTGAAAGACGGGTCTTTAGGATCGTATGATACCAGACATATTAGCAGGAAGAGGGAGCCGGCTAACCAGATTATGGCTTTGAACTCGGATCGTCCAATTTTTGTTGAATGAGATTCCAGTCCTGGAATTTTTTTAAACAATTGTTTGGTTTCGATTGTATTTGCAGCCATATGAGGCGTCCTTGCCAATATATTGAAAAAAGGCTCAGGCCTTTCAGATCGTTGTTCAAGCTGGGCTAGTGTGATTTGCTACATAATAAATAATAACATAATCAAAGAGTTATTTCAATAATATACTATATAAGATGACATTATTGCAAGACAGTGAACTTCTGAATCAGGATAACTAATAGATATACAATGATATTATGTTACATCTCTTCGACAAGAGCTACGACAACAAACCGATGGGTTCGCGCCAATAAATAAGCCAGAGTTCACATTTCTTGCGAAAATGATTAAGTTAATGTCCAAGACTATTCCCGGAAAGGTTTAATTTTATGGTTCACGAACACGGATGCGAAAACTGTAATGCCGGTTGCACCGGTCGGCACGATGCGGAACAACGGACTGAAGAAATCAAAGCAGGCCCATATCTGCTTTTTTGTGGGATCTTGATTATATTGTTAAGTATAGCAACAAGATGGTTATTTTAGAGGTATAACACGGAATTAGATAAGGAAGTTCAGATCAAAGGGCTGAAAAATTCGGTCAAACAGGCTTGACAAATATCTTAGTCGCGTCGTGTTTATTCATTGTCACGTGATAACCATTAATATTCAAATTCAGATCACGATTAGATTCTTTGTGTGATTCAATTTCAACGGTCACGCCTTCAGACAACCCTGCCTGGCCAAGGTTTTCTCGAAAGTCTTCGAGACCTTGAATTTGCTGAATGACAACTCTGGTTCCCGGCGCGGCTTCGGCCAGAGTCATGCCATCCTCTAAAGCCGCACGCTGAGCTATAGTCCTGGCATTGATTCGCTGACGAGCTTGTTCAAGACAAACCAAGCAGTCGTGGCAAGATTCAGCGTTTATTTCCATCCATCTTGATTGGTCAACCGGACATGTTTGAACAAATTCGAGAAATCGAATTAATTTGTTAATAACTTCAGGGTCCAAATAATGTTCTATTCGACAAGCATTATCTTCAGCCACGCTATCGTCAATCTGCAAAACACTAGCAAGAAAACGTTTCAGGATTTCATGCTTCCGGACGATTTCTCTGGCCCTCACAATCCCTTTTTCTGTCAATGTAATGAATTGATGAGGATCGTACCGAATGAGACCCCTGGTTCCCAGTATCTTAAGAGCGGAACTTACGGATGACATTTTAACGCCAAGTCTCTTGGCGATATCGCGAACCCTCGCTATACGACTTTCCTGTTCAAGATGATAAATAACTTCAAGGTAGTCTTCCATTGCAGAAGTCAATATTGTTGGAGCATCGGAGAGTGACATCGGTCTACCTAAAATATTTGGAGATCTATAATCCTTGGATAAAATATGCCATTAGGGTTATTCAGTTTCAATGTTTTTAGACAAGCGACCCTGAGCGTTATTCTTCACCTTATCATGAAAGAACATTAGCGCAGGTTTTGAGATTCGAGAGCAGACCTTATTTGATTGTTTGAACCCCAAAATGGGCCACAAAATATTGAGCGCCTTTTGTCCGACTTCGAAGAATGTCGGCTGTCTTGCGGGTTCGGCGTCTGGAACTCGGTTAACAATAGCTCCGGCCCTGGTGGCCTCGCTCGCAAATCTATCAATAAAAGAGTGAAGATTACTTAGCGCTTCCCACCGAATTACGCTCGCCCTGTCTCTCCATTCATCAAAGGGCACAGAAGATAAGCCGACCCCCCTCTTTTCATTGAACAGCTCGATAGCCATTCGCATAGCTTTTCTAAGACTTGAGTCCTGGATGGCTCGAACGGAGTTTTCCCGGAAGAAATTTTTGGAACGCGACAATTGCATGAACACCTGAGTGTAAGATTTGAATTACCCCCAACACTAACTCATTTGTTGCAGAGAAGTCTTTCGAAAATTCTTAGGTTGGAAAAAGAAATTGGTCTTGGAGTCACATGCCTATAATTGTAACTCAATGAAAACAGAAGATTATAACCAGAAAAAAGTCATGTAAAATGTATTAAACTAGATTTAGGTTTCTTCTTTTTTTCCGGAATTTTCTACTTGATCCCAAGTGCTTAAATGCGCAGGACCCTTAGAGAGCCTGTGGTACTGCCACGCAAGATGACAATGCAAGATGATTTCTTCAACCCAATCCCTCATGTCAGACATTGCGCCATAATTCCCGGATTTCTCCTCTTGTTCGGCGCCTTCTTTAACTGTAGAATCCACCTTCATCAAAAGCTCAAAAATCTTATTAAAACACTTGTGTACATGTAGCTCAAATTCATCAGCGCTGGAAAATTTCACAGGGCACACTCTCTTTGGGAAAAATTATGGGTACTTTTAAGGCCGACTCTTTTATTAGCTTGGTTTACGAGAATAAAAGAGTCGGCCTGATAAAAAGATTCAGGAAACCATAGCCACTCAATCTGGTATATAACTATTTTACGCCATCGAGCAGACTCCACTTTCCTTCAGAGATATCAAGTTGATCCAAAACGTTCTTGGCGGCATCGTTGATATAGAACACATCTGGAGCTTCCGGACCGACAAGCACGACCGGCCCATGAAATTTCCTTGAAAACTCCTCTATTGTAGTCGTGCCTCCGAAATCCGCGCCTTTCGACTGATAACCGATGACTAAAACTTCATAATCCCCCTTCTTGAAGCATTTTCTTAATTCAATTTCATTTACGCCTTCACACAAACGAAATCCGACGTCAACATAATCTCCCAGTCTACTGTCAAACCCCATGCGTAGTTCTTTGTCCTTCTGAGCTAT
Organism: Deltaproteobacteria bacterium; assembly: GCA_026388665.1. GTDB lineage: Bacteria > Desulfobacterota > Desulfomonilia > Desulfomonilales > Desulfomonilaceae > CAJBEZ01. Next base: position 37,607 of record JAPLJJ010000059.1, on the reverse strand, counting down.
TAGATCAGGCGTGACAGGGGCGGTTTCGGTTTTGTCCGCGTCAACAAAAACCACGTCTCTCCTGAGAGTATAAGGTGATTCAAGAAAATGAAAAATGTTAAGTTTTGTTTGATGCTTTCTTGCAAGTCCTAAAGCGTAATCAAACGCCCAATCTCCCTGTCGTGAAAAAAGTGCGCATAACCCTATTCCGTTCATTTGTTTCCTCCTGACTTGATATTCTAAAATTGCTAAACTTTCAGTTGTTGGTTATTTTCCTGGTCCTGTTGAGTCAAAGTCTCTCTAACAGGCAATTCGACTATGAATTTTGAACCTCTACCTAACTCAGATTCAACTCTAATGGACCCACCATGTTCATGTATCACTTTCCTGGTGATTACAAGTCCCAACCCCGTTCCGCGCGATCCTTTTGTCGAAAAAAACTTGGTAAATAGATTTTGAGAAACCTCTTCGGACATTCCTACTCCATTATCAGACACTTCTATTACCAGGTCTTCATTTTCCACTCGGCCTGAAACAACAACTTGATGCACGGTTTCACTATCCTCCGTCCTACATGCATGAATCGCGTTCGAAACAAGATTAGACATAGCGCTATGAATGCCCCCAGGGTCTATCAGACAGGAACAAATTTCTTTTTCGAAGTTTCGAATCAATTCGACTCCTTCATTGCTAGCTTTGGCCTCAAAAAGATCGCAAACTTCTGTAAGCAATTTGCCGAGTTCATATTGTCTGTATTCCGGTTCTCTTTGTTTGGACGCATAAAGGATGCCCTTAACCAGATCTGAGATTTTTTCGACATTATTCTTGACCATTGCCCAACCAGTCTTGATTCGATCGTCCCGGCCACGGGACAACCCGGAATCAAGGACGTAAACACCTCCCTGAAGGCCAGATAAGATATTTTTTATGGAATGAGACATTCCAGCTATTGTTTCGCCTAAAATAGCAAGTTCACCCTGTAATATCTTAATTTCAGTAATGTTTGTGCTCATTTCCATCACCGAGACAATTTCACCTTTGTCATCCACAACTGGGGATGTGTAAACGATAATGTAGGTGTCTTCCCCTTTTCGGCGCCAAACTTCTTCGGAGAAATGGGACTGCCCATCCTGGAAAGTCTTTTCGACCGGACAGTTGTCACATTTGTGACCAACCTTTTTGTAAACCTCGAAGCATCTTAGACCCTCGCCAAATCCGAAATCACGAGTAAATAAGTTGTTTGCTCGTACGATTTTAAAGTCGCTGTCGACAACAGTCAGATAACAAGGAACATTTTCGAAAAGATACTGATATTCCTCCTGTTTCTGTTGAATTCTAAACTGGAGTCTTTTTAGGAGAGTTACATCCATTGCCATTTCAAGAACTTGTATAACACTGCCTTTCTCATCAAAAATGGGTGAGGTCTTAACGATCACGTGACTCTTGTGTCCATTTATGTTCCAAGTTTCCTCGGATTGATGGGAAACTCCATCATAAAAAGTTTTTTCCACAGGACAATTCTCGCATTTGGAACTCCTGTTTTTATAGCCCTTAAAACAATGTTGGCCGGTGTTATCTCCAAATTCGGCTTTAAAACTCCGATTTGCCCTGATAATTTTGAAATTTCTATCAATCACCGTCAGATAGCAAGGCACTTCTTCAAACAAAGCCTTATACATTCTACGGCCGGCTTCGATTTCAGCAGTGTGTTGGTTAATCTGAACGCTCATGCTATCAAAGGCTCTGGCCAACCCCGCCATTTCGTCTTTGCCCACCGTAGGTGCACGAGGAACATATTCGCCTCTCGCCATCTTAAAAGCCTTTTGTTGCAAATTCTTTATGGCAGGATTTACAAACAACAAGACAGCGGCGCCACTAATTGTGCAAACGACCAGGAAAAGCGCTGTTGCAAAGGCGATGGTTTTATAGGAGTTTTGCGAAATCTCACGCCTGATTTTGTCCAAACCGATTTTTAGTTCAACAGCTCCGAGGATTTTTTCAGATTCTGGATGGGCATGACAAGCGGCAGACGAGCAACTCTGTGTGTTTATCAACGGGTTGAGCACAGAAAGAACAGAGCCATCTCCGGAAAGCTTGTGACGGTTACTGGCATTGATTTTCAAGTCACTCAAGAAGGGATCTTTAGACATGTCAATGGGTAAGGCCACATTAGTTTGTCTCGTGGTGTAATGCAAAAACCCCTTTTGGTCATAAATGTTGATTTCCTTGAAGCCTTCGGTTGTTCCGATAGCATTTATGATCTGACGGATAACTCCCCTCTCTTTTTTCATCATCCCGTTCCAGATCGCTGCTTTGATAACTTCAGAATCCTTTACCGAATCCTGAATCATTTTCTTTATAAGGCTGGCTTCTTGAGAGGAGATCGTATGGTAGGAAAATGCCAATAATGCCAAGAACATAACTAACCCGGCGTAAAAGCTTAGTTTGAAACTTAGACTCCGAGTAAATTTTTTTACAAAATGGACGGCATTCTTGAGCATAATACCTAATTCAAAAAGCTTGAATATGCTGTGGACCGTTGAAGCGCTTTGCAAACGCTTCTAAGAATCAAGAACGCCGCCAGGAGTATCAGCTAAAAAACGAAACCAACTATTTCAATCACTGGTCTCTAGAATGAGATGAGTAGTCAAGTTCCCAAAACGTATTCTGGAACCCTGATATCTATTCACTAGCCAAGGATCCTTTTTATCTCCTTTAGCAATGCGTCCTTATCCACAGGTTTTTCAATATAAGCCTCCGGCGGCCTAATTGATCTTTCGTGAATCCACTTTTTAAAATCCATGTTAGGTGTATCGTCAGTGGCGAAACCTGTCACCATGACGACCGGAATTGACGTGATTTCAGGATCTTTTCTTAACTCGCGAAACATCTTAATTCCGGTCTTGTTTGGCATGAGCAAATCAAGGCTCACAAGATCCGGCTTTTCAGACTTTACCTTTGCCAACCCCTCATCGCCATCTACTGCTATGATAACTTCGTATCCACTGTCTTCATACAGGGTTGAGAGAAAGGTCACCATATCCGGCTCGTCATCTATAACTAAAATCTTTTTTGCCATAGCCTACCTCCTTGGTTAAGTTTGGAGAGTACCGAGCGTTAGTTTACTGATTAGAGCAAAAACCTTTGTTGAAAACGAAAATCCAACCTGCGAATGTCTACCTTGGTCCCTGATTTCTAAATTGAAGGTTGCAACAATTCTTGATCAGGAAGACCGACATGCTTTCCTACGTTATTTAGTCCCATATGGTAGACGATCCGTTTAATAGAGGCAATAATAATATCGTTTCCCTAAGAAGTTCATTCCAGAGATCAGGAAACTTCGACCACGCCCAGACTCTCCTTTTTTCTTAAAGCACCAAAGTAGGGGCCAAGAGTTCGGCCAGATTCATCACTTTCGCATTGACATGGTAGTGTTCGATAATTTCTTTCAGTTGGTCTGTGCAGTTGTGACACGATTGCAGGCAAATATCGGCGCCGGTGGCTTTTATTTCGTCTGCCTTGATTTTTCCCGCAGCAATGCGCCTTGGGGTAAACTCGGGCATGGCTAAGGCCCCGCCACCTCCACCACAACAGAAACTATTTTCTCGGTTGTGTTCCATTTCTACAAAATCTTCGATAGCTGAGCGTATAACTATACGAGGCTCCTCTGTTATTCCACCTGATCGCGCTATGTTGCAGGAGTCGTGATAAGTAGCTCTATGCCCATCCCAAACTGATTTATCCGTTTTGATGCGACCATCCAAAATCAACTTGGCCATCAGTTCCATTACGCTGGTGATTTTGAAAGGAACGCCACCTACCCAGTTCGGCAATTCCCATCTGAGGGCGCGATAACCGTGCCCGCATTCTCCGGCAAGAAGGTATTCACATTCAAGTCTCTTTACGTCTTCCGCCTGCCAGAGAGCAAATTGCTTAGCGTCCGGGTCATTCCCATTAAACAATGCGTAATTTGTCAAATCCCAGTATCTTGAAGAAATAGTGAAATCTACACCGGCGGCGTTTAAAACCTTGGCTGTGGCCTGAATCGTCAAAGGATAGTACTTGGGCTCTCTTGGGTTAAGAGTTAAAAAGTATTGGGCGCCTTTTTTGTCCACCGGGATCTTAAAATTTTCGCAGCCTTCTTCGTCCTGAAGTTCTTCTTCAATCCATTCAATGGTTTCAACGAACTCATCTTGGGGAACAGCCATGTTGTTTCCCGCGTTATAATGAGTGTCCACAGTGTCTTGAAGATGCTGAGGCACTCTCCCAACCTTTTGCATGATGCCTCTGGCGGCGCGTACCATCATCCCGTAATCGACACCCATGGGACAATTGAACGTGCATCGTCTGCACATGGTGCAACCACCCCAGAGCTTGTCATACATTTCATCCGCGAGTTCTTTATCTAGTTTTTTCGCGCCCACGAATGAAGGGAAAACCTGGGCGAGCCAGTCGTACCTACTTTTGTACCATTTTCTAAAACGATCAGCCTTGTATGCGGGGACAAGAGTTTTATCCTCCGGTATCGATACACTGTAATGACAGGCGTCACTGCACATTCCGCAATGTATGCAGCCTGACAGCGAAGCCGCAACAACTCGGTTTAGTGTACCTGGAAGCAATTTTTCCATTTCTTCAAGCATCTCAGGGGTAAATTCCGTTTTGGTGGGCCACTTTCGCTCTTCTTTGGCCCCTAGTTTCTCTCCTTGCTCCGACATTTATGCCCTCCATTTATTCCAAATATTGAGAAATGTTTTTCACGAAAATTAGTTACTTGGGGTTCCAGGTCGGGTTCTTAACATTTCTATTTGTGACCCCTCGCCCGCCAAAAGTCCGGCCATGATTAACCCTGCCGAACGGATAAAGGATGTAGTGCGAGATTTTGCTGAACGGAACGTACAATAAAAAGAAAGTGGTCAACAGGAAGAATATCCACATCCATCCGGTATCCGGACTGCCGTCAATCCACATCCACATGGCTACAAAGCCCACTGCAAAGAAGACCGTCATTAACGAAATAGCGAAATAATCGTCAGGACTGCTTATGATTTTGATCTCAGGAACGGTCAAACGTCGATATATACGACGTAGGCCGATCAAAAAGGCTAGGCCCATAAAAAGCATGAAGACCTTAGACACTGCCGGCGTCATTAAAAACGGCACTAGGGGAATAAAAAAAGTAGCGCCTATTGTTAGGGCCACCGCGATATGGAAAATCAAGAATTCCGCGTAAAAAAACGGATTTTTTCGAGTGCTTTCCATACTCCAGGGTTTTAGAACATTAGTCAGGGATTCCAAGGCCCCCGCCACTCTATCTCCTTTAAGTTCGGCTTTCTCAGGTGGGATTGGCTTTTTGAGCATCTGACGGATTTTGATGATGTACATCAAAGCCATAAAACTCAGAGCCATGTACTGAACCGGCTCTTGCAAAATATACAGAGCGTGACTGACATTATTCTCCATATTTTTTTACTCTCCTTATTCCGAAAATATAGTTGAATCCCTAAAAGGAACAAAAAAGTTTACGAAAACCCTAGTCTGCGCTTGTTTCGCCAGTTCACCGCTAAATCAGAGTCAATTCTCAGAGGTAAAAATCCATAAAACTCTGAAAAAATACGCGGGTAAATTGAAAATATTTTCCGCGAGTAAATAAGTCAAGAACATTCTGTTTTTGGATGATGAATACTTGATACAGGTAGGAGAGCCTGAAGCATAAATCACATACCATTATAATAGTAAATAAATAATATTAAAACTCAAAATAGTAAATATTTTTCTTGTCCGAAGTAATTTATTTACAACATCAATAAAAATAAGACTGAAAACCTATCTGATATTTTTTGAGAATTTTACGAAGAATACGCGCAAGAAATATCACATAGTTACACGCGTCAACAAATCACTAGGGAATTTCACTTCAAATAGACGAATAGTGCTCCCCCCCATCTTCAAGTTAGTAATTTAACGCGGTTGAACAGAATATTTAGTAAACGCCCACGCGTTAGTGCTAAAAGTTATTCCTAGCTCATGCGCTAAAATAGATTACCTAAAAATGGCCTATTTTTTTGCAAAACGGGGTGACAATTCACCATGTCTTGCGAAAACAGTTTTCTCGTAACCCGCGGTAAAACTCTACCCGATATTTCCTCCAATCGGGCTGAGCAAGTCGCTGGTATAGTTCACACACGCAACCTCCGATGGCGTGAAAGAAATTCCTTGTCAGCAACCCTAACGACGACGACTCGCGAGATTCTTAAGAATTAATTGTATAAACAATAGGAACAAATTTCGGTACAAGTGTTCACACATTAAAGCATGGATGGAGATAGTTGATATTTTGATAATCTGAGTTTAGGAGTAATTATATTGAATCATTTAAGAAAGTTCATAATGATCTTGCCAGTGCTTGTAGCGATGTTGATTTCGATAGGGAACGCGTTTCAAGAAAATTGCGACGACAGTTTTGTAAGAAACGCCAGTCTGGGTAATAACCACAAGATAATGGAAATGTTAAATGGTAGGGCTAATGTTAACTCAAGAAATTACAAAGGACAGACCGCTTTGATTGAGGCTGCGTTTAATGGACAAAGAGCGACACTAGAATTATTGATTAATAACGGAGCGGATCTTAATCAAAGGGGAAATAAAGCGCGCACCGCATTAATGTGGGCAGCATCGGCCGGGCGTTTGGAAGTTGTCAAATCCTTGTTGGCGCACGGCGTTGATGTGAAGGCGCGGGACAGGAACAACCAGAACGCGCTTATGTTCGCATCCGAAACAGGAAAAATTGCTCTGGTCAATATCCTGCTTAAAGCAGGGGCCGATACCACTGTCAAAGACAATAATTGCGCCACACCATATACTATAGCGACGGAACGGGGGTTCAATAAAATTGCAGACGCTATCTTATCCTATTCTCACACTTCCAAATCCGACCAGGATCCTGACGACATGCGAATAGGCCTCTCTATGTAACCATCCGAGTTTTGCCCAATCAGTATCTGATTGAAAACTGTGAAAGTTTGCCACCGGATCCAGCGCGATCGTATTCTTAATTTCCTTGTATCACCTTTCGGCCGAAAATAGTTCAAGAAGCCCCGCTTGACAGTTTTTCCAACATGTAGACATATATAGTAAAAGCTTGAAAGGTTCAAATATGGCTGTTCGTAGAATAGTTACAGCGCCGGATCCGAAATTGAGCGCCAAAGCCTCGCCGGTCACGGATCTAAGCGATGAAATATGTCAACTCGCGGCCGATATGATCGACACAATGTACAAAGCGCCGGGAATAGGGCTGGCGGCCAATCAAATAGGGGAATTAGTCCAGGTCATAGTTTTTGACATACATTACGCGTACGCTGAACCGAAGGATAAGAAAAAAGTTCCCACAGTACTAATTAACCCGGTCATTTCTATATCCGAAGGTGAAGAATTCAGGGAAGAAGGATGTTTAAGCGTTCCCAATTTCAACATTGATGTGATGAGAGCGGCCCATGTTAAAGTTGAAGGGATCGACATAACGGGTAAGCCCTTGAAAATAGATGCTGAAGGCCTAGTCGCACGTGTGCTTCAGCATGAAATTGATCATTTGGAAGGAAAAACACTTCTAGATCATGCATCGGCGCTCAAAAGAAGCATATACCAGAGACGTGTCAGGAAATCCCAACGAGGTAGTAAATGACGTGCCGCATAGTATTCATGGGCTCGCCGGAGTTTGCGACCACTACGCTCAGGGCGCTTTACGAACATTTTGAAATAATTCAGGTTTTTTCACAGGCGGATAAGCCCACAGGCAGAGGTAAGGCAATAACATCTACCCCGGTCAAGAGAGTGTCTCAACAACTAGGGTTGCCGTGTTGCGAGCCCGAAAATTTGAGGGATCCCGGGATCCTGGATATGCTCAAAGAATTGGAGCCGGACGCGATTGTTGTAGTAGCCTATGGGAAATTTTTACCGGAATCAATTTTAGAACTGCCTCGAACGGGATGCTTAAATCTCCATGCTTCTCTGTTGCCTAGACACCGTGGCCCTTCTCCCATATCCGCGTCCATACTATCGGGTGATGACGAAACAGGTCTAACAGTAATGCTTATGGATTTGGGCATGGACACGGGAGCGATTCTCTCCCAGCGAAAAATTCCAATAGGCGAAAGAGATTCAACTGGAGATTTGCATGATAAGCTAATGGAACTTGGAGCCTCACTGATGGTCGAAACTTTATCGAAGTTGATGAATAATGCTATCAAACCGGTTCCTCAAGACGACTCCAAGGCAACCTATTGCAGGTTATTAAGAAAATCAGACGGTTTGCTGGATTGGAATCTGGACGCTAAACAGCTCGATCGAATAGTTCGTGCGATGAACCCGTGGCCCGGCGCTTTTTTTCTTATGGGTCATGAGCCGGTGAAAGTATGGAGTGGAATAGCGTCGGAAGGACAGGCGGAACCGGGGATGATTACGGGAGTGACTCCTGATGGTATTGAGATTGGAACTGGAAACGGTCTGTTCCGGTTGGAGGAGGTTCAGGCGCCCTCGAAAAAGAGAATATCAAGTTCAGATTTCGCTCGCGGAAAAAGATTGAAAGAAGGAACCTATCTTATTTAAGGAGAAACTAGATCTGTGTATGACCATTTCTCATGAATTTTCGTAACAATTGGCTAACTCATGGGGTGAAAAAATGAACCGAATTAAGACAGTAATTCTTTTGGCAACGCTTGGAGGTTTGCTTGTAATTCTTGGTGGTTACTTAGGCGGCAAGAATGGAGCCACATTGGCTCTGATCATTGCTCTGGTAATGAACTTTGGTAGCTACTGGTTTAGCGATCGAATTGTCCTGGCTATGTATCATGCTCAGGAAGTAACAGAATCTGAAGCCCCGGACCTTTATCGTTTGATTAGAGACCTCACTCGAAATGCGGAAATTCCTATGCCGAAGGTCTACATAATTCCGGATGATTCGCCAAACGCTTTTGCAACCGGTAGAAATCCAGAACATGCCGCAGTGGCTGTTACTGAAGGCATACTGCGTCTTCTGAACCGAGACGAACTGGCAGGTGTTATTGGCCATGAACTCGGACATGTAAAAAATAGAGATATCCTTATTCAGACTGTTGCTGCCACTATCGGGACCGCCATAACCTACGTGGCCCAATTTGGCTTCTTTTTCGGGGGTAGGTCTGATGATGAAGAAGGAGGCAGTGGCTCCCTGGTAAGTTCCATACTCATGATGATACTAGCGCCGCTAGCGGCCATGATTATTCAGATGGCCATTTCAAGATCTCGGGAATATATCGCAGACGAGACCGGGGCAAAAATTTGTGGACATCCTTTGTGGCTAGCAAGCGCGTTAGCAAAATTACAGCGGGGAGCGGAAACTATTCCCATGCATGCGGACCAGGCCACAGCTCATATGTTTATAGTGAGTCCGTTCTTTGGGAGTGGTTTTTCAAGCCTCTTTTCAACTCATCCACCAATAGAGAATCGTATAGAAAAACTTGAAAAAATGGCTGGATATTAATTCCTCAAGACTTCTCCCGATTGTGTCACTTTTTCAATTCGGACGCCTCATTGGCCTCTCGGTGAATCAGATCGATAAGAGGTGTGTCAAACCTCCTTTCTCTTATGCGCCTTCACATATCGATCACATATTATGCGCGAGAATCGGTATGAGGTCTCATGACACACCGTCTCAATAGCGTCACAATTTCTCGTGACCTTGCTGTAAAAGCTCTGAACCGGATTGATAAGGGCCTTTATGCTGAAAGAGCTCTTTCAGAAGTGCTTTCTGAAACCCGGGTCTTTGAGAAAGATCGATCTTTGACTACGGAAATTGTTTACGGAACCGTCCGCTGGCGGATGAGGCTTGATTCAACAATAGACAAATTTTTGCGATACGACGGAAAATTAAAATCAGAAATTCGCAACGTTTTAAGGATAGCCTTTTATCAATTATTTTTCTTGAACAGGATACCGGCGCATTCCATTGTGCATCAAGCTGTAGCGCAGGCAAAGAATCTATTCGAGGGTAAATTCTCGGGGCTGGTGAATGCAATCCTCAGATCCGCTCTGAGAAATCCTGAAGTTTATAAATCCGGGCCTACAGGAAATGCGCAATCGCTATCGGTATATTATTCCCATCCTGAATGGTTGGTAAAAAATTGGCTGGCACGATTTGGAGCGCAGCAGACTGTCCAGATTCTCGAATTTAACAACCAGCGCGCACGATTGACACTTCGCGTCAATTGTATCAAAGCCCATCTAACCGAAGTCATCAAACTATTCGAAAAAGAAGGTCTAGTTTTCGATATCTTGTGCAAAGATCGAGGCTCGTTAACCGTTCGATGGATCGGAAGACCAGTTACGGATTTACCTGGCTTTAAAGAGGGGCTTTTTGCGATCCAGGATTATGCGTCACAAATGATCGCTCCAATACTCAAAGCCGAGCCATCAAATGAAATTCTGGATGTTGGCGGGGCCCCAGGAGGAAAAGCGGCTCATATAGCCGCTCTCGTTAATAATCGTGCTCGAATTAATCTCTTGGACGTGAGTATGGACCGACTTGATGAAGCTAGGAAAAATCTTGAGCGTCTGGGGATCAACTGCGTAAAAATAATCCATGGGGACGCGACACAAAAATCATTCATTTTATCTTTAGGCGAATTTGATCGAATTCTAATAGACGCGCCGTGTTCTAATCTGGGGGTGCTACGGCATAACTGTGATGTTAAATACCGTCTAAATCCCAACAATCTGATTAAACTGGCTGAAAAGCAACTAGTGATGTTGTCGGAATCGGCAGGCGCGCTCAAGAAAGGCGGGATTCTGGTTTACTGTGTATGTTCGACGAGTTGTGAAGAAACCACACAGGTTATAGAGAAATTTCTAGCTTCCAACAAAAATTTTGTTATCTACAGAATTGAACCGGAAGAAATTAGTCATCCCAATTTCTTAACCCAAGAAGGATATTTATTAACCTTCCCTCCTGTAGAACAGTTTCCTGTAGATGGTTTTTTCGCCGCCAGAATCAAGAGAAACTGAGAAACAAAATCTTAACTTGAAACAGAGCGCGTCGCGAGAAGGTCATCAAAAACCATATTTTTCATAACGCGCAAGTACTTGGGCTGATTCTAAAGTCGTTACTGTGAAAAAAATTCTTTCAATCTTTTTAGGAAAAAAATAAGTGCGAAGAAAACGCGCGACAAAGAGAGCTTCCGAGAAAAGGCCAACATTTAACATATTGATATAATGCAACAACAACGGTTTGGCACGTGGCTTGCTCTATCTATGGGCGAACAACGACTCCTAACCATACCCTCTTAGCAATCCTCCAAATTGGATTGCTTTTTTTTTTGCCTGAAAAACACATTGACACGGGGAAGAGTTTAACTATACTTCTCAACTTAATAAATACTTAATTTAGAGTCGCCTTCCCCATGAGTGTCGAACTGGAAATCGGGCAGCGAATTAAAGCCCGAAGACTCAACGATAAATTAACTCTAAAACAACTCGCCGAAAAAGTTGGTTGTTCGGACGCTTATTTGTCTCAAATAGAAAACGGAAAAGTCTCCCCGTCCATTTCCAGTCTAAAAAAAATATCAGAAGCATTGCATGCAAAAATAACGGATTTCTTTGTTGAAACCGAAGATGATGACCCTGTTGTGCTCTCTCGTGAGCAAAGAGTGACAATCACGTTAGATGGATGGAACGCTCGGATAGAGTCTTTAATCATAAACTCGAAAAACAAGAGAATGCACCCTTTTTTCACTACAATTCAACCTGGTGGAGGCTCGCATGGACTCTACAGTCATGTAGGAGAAGAGTTTGGAATAGTCCTGAAGGGTGAATTGCAAATCGATATAGATGATACTGTTCACCGAGTTCACCCAAATGAAAGTTTTTATTACAATTCGAATCAACCTCACAGTTGGACTAATCCGGGCAAAACAGACACAGTCGTGGTTTGGGTCATTAGTCCACCTACATTTTGATCAGGCAGAATGGATACAGTCGTAATTCACAGGATAAAATCCCATTTAGGAAAGGAGAGCGGCGATGTTTCTGAAAAGCTTTAGGCTAGTTTTTGTTTTACTGTTGATTGGTTTGTTGTCTGTAGGCTTTGCGTGGGGTGAACAAAAGAAAGCCTGGAAAATTGGAGTTGCAGTTTCACTGACAGGAGTGTTCGGCAAGGATGGGAGTCTCGTTAAAGACGCGTATACTTTATGGCAAGAAACGGTCAACTCCCATGGAGGCGTCAATGGCGCTTCTGTCGAGATAATTTTCTACGATGACAAAAGTGATCCCGCTACCACCGCAAAACTCACGGAACAACTCATTGTGAGTGACAAGGTCGACCTACTGTTGGGTGGATTCGGTAGCAGTCAGTTATTCGCGGCAAGCCCTGTTGCTGAAAAATATCAATATCCCTTGATTAGCGGCGGCGCCAGCTCAAACAAATTGTTTGATCGTGGATTCAAATATTATTTCTCAACATTAGGCAAGGCTACTGAAGAAGTTCGAGGGTGTGTCGATATTTTCACAGCGGTTAATCCTAAACCAAAAACCGCCGCGATCGTAGGAGCGGACATACTTTTCACCTCTTTGGCTTGTGAGGGTTACAAGAAATATTGTGAGAGCAATGGCATAGAAGTAATTCACCATGAACTTTTCCCCATGGCGTTGCAGGATTACAACTCTCTGTTGATGAAGGTAAAAAATAAGAATCCTGACATATTATTAGTAGGTTCCCATCTGCTTGTGGCCATGAAAACAATCAAGGCCATGAAGGAAATTGATTTTAATCCTAAAGCGGTTGCATTCAGCTATGGACCCACTGTTCCAAAATTTGTGGAAGACTTGAAAGGTGACGCTAACTACGTAATCGCGGCGTCGGAATGGACCCCGAACATGCCATATTCAGGGAAGGTTTTCGGAAAAGCCTCCGAGTTTAACCAACTTTATTTGAAGCGTTTTAGTCGTAGTCCTGATTACGTCGAGGCCGCTGCCGCCGGTGGAGCTGTCGCGCAACAAATCGTAATAGAAGAATTGGGACTCAAACCGCCTCTCAACAAGGAAAACCGAATTAAGATAATGGAAGCCTTACACAAAGACAAATTTGAAACTTTCTACGGCAAAATCGAATTTGGAGCTGATGGAGCTAACGAGGCTCATCCACCAGTGGCGGTGCAAATCCAGTCCGGAAAACTAGAAAATGTCTTTCCCTTGGAATTCGCCGAAGCGAAAATATTGTACCCATTCAAGCCCTGGAAAGAACGTTAATTATTAACTAACGAGGGATTAGCCATTTAATTGCTAATCCCTTCCACTAACTGCAACGCTGACTATGCAAAAAGGCGCAGGAATCAGGTTTTTGTCGAGTCTTGAACTGCGCGGATTTTAGAAAGATTCAAATGGAAGTCAATAAACTAAAAAATTATATGAACGGCGAATGGGTTGATTCAAAGACCGAATCATATTTTCCAATAATTAATTCCCTGGATGGCAATACCGTAGCTTTGTGTCCGGACTCCACTATCAATGAAGTAGACTTAGCCGTCTCTCTGGCCAAAAAAGCTTTTAAGTCTTGGAGAAACACTATTCCAACCCGGCGAGCGGATATTCTTTACACTTTGCGAGAAAAACTACTTTCCGCGCGGGACGAATTGGCTGAAATCATAACGCTCGAACACGGGAAAACACTCTCCGACGCGAAGGGCGAATTGATGCGGGCCATACAGTACGTGGAACATCCTTGCGGGATACCGGAACTCTTGAAAGGCAGTCACAGCGAGGATGTTGGGACCGGCGTGGATGAATATTATATACGGGAGCCTTTGGGTGTCTTCAGCCTGCTTCCTCCTTTCAATTTTCCCGCAATGATAGCCCTTTATTTTACTTGGCCAATTGCTTGCGGTAACACAGTTGTTGTGAAGCCGAGTGAACTGTGCCCCATGACTATGCTTAGAATAATGGAATTGGCCGAGGAATCGGGTTTCCCGCCTGGTGTGTTGAATGTAATCAATGGTGGCCCCCGCGTTGGAGGGAGGCTTTGTACGCATCCGGATATCGAGGGCGTTACATTTGTTGGATCGTCAAGAGTGGCCGAAACGGTTTATCGAACCGCAACATCTCATGGCAAAAGGGCCCAGTGTCAAGGTGGAGCCAAGAATCATGTTTTGGTTATGGAAGACGCGAACCTTGATGAAGCAATCCCGAATATAGTGAATTCCTGTTTTGGACATACCAGTCAGAGATGTTTCGCTGTGTCAAACGTTCTGATCTCTGAAAAGATCTATGATTCGTTCAAAGAAAAATTCATTTACTCCTGTAAGGAACTCAAGTTAGGGGATGGTCGAAACCCGAAGGTCAGCATGGGGCCAGTAGTGAGTAAACAAGCCCTTGACAGGCTATATGAGGCGGTTGAAATAGCTTCGAAACAGGGAGCGAAAATCATTCTAGACGGGAGAAACCCGAAAATAGATGGTTATCCGGATGGTTTATTCTTTGGTCCAACTCTTCTAGAAGCTCAACCGGAGAACTTTGCTTTCAAGGAAGAGATCTTCGGGCCAGTCAGGTGTGTCAAGAGCGTACAGACACTTGCAGAAGCTATAAATATTATAAATTTAAGCGCATATGGACATACTGCCGTCATCTATACGCAAAACGGCGGTTGGGCGCGTCACTTCATAAGAAACATTAACACGGGTCAAATTGGAGTAAATGTCGGGACCCCGGCTCCAATAGCCTTCTATCCAGTTGGTGGACGCAAGATATCCTTTTATGGCTCTCATCGTGGTCGCGCTAACGATGCGATAGATTTCTACACGGACAAAAAGGTGGTCGTGACCAAATGGAGTTCTTATATTGAAAAACCGACTTCAGAGAAGCCGACTGAAGCAAATGAGCGAAGTTCGGTATTGTTTTAAAAGATGGACACAGTATTCGCCCAAGCCCTAATTAACGGACTCCTCCTGGGAGGAGTCTACGCGGCGTATTCCGCGGGGTTTTCCCTGATCTTCGGGGTCATGGGAGTTGTGAATCTCGCTCACGGCGAATTAATAATGTTAGGGGCTTTCACGTCATATTGGTTATTTGACTTTTTTAATTTGGATCCTTACCTCAGCGCTCCATTCGCCATGTTTTTCTTATTCGTATTCGGATACTTAGTTCAAAAATACATCATCAATCAGGTTATAGGTCAGCCCCACATAATGAGCTACATATTGACATTCGGCCTGCACTTGATGGTGGCTAACATAGCTATAAAGATGTGGACCCAGGATTTTAGGTCGATAACCACGACCTATTCCGGGGCCAATGCAGCGATATGGGGGCTGAACATACCATATGCAAGATTAGTAACTTTTATTGTGGCGCTGTTTGTGACTTGGGCCTTGTGGTTTTTCTTGATGCGCACGGAGACTGGCCGTGCCATTAGAGCTACAGCTCAGGACAAAGAAGTCGCAAGGTTAATGGGAGTTGATATTCGAAACATTTACGCCATCACGTTTGGACTTGGCGCCGCTATAACTGGACTCTCAGGCTCAGTAATGAGTCCCTTTGTGATCATTTCACCCGAAATGGGACTTGAATACACAATCATAGCCTTCTGCGTAGTAGTCCTAGGTGGGATGGGATACATGCCGGGGGCCCTCGTCGGAGGATTAGTTCTAGGCGTAGCCCAATCTCTTGCCGCAACTTATTTGAACGCCGGAGTATCTGTCGCGATAACATTTGTTATTCTGTTCATCATGCTCATAATTCGACCCACAGGAATCCTGGGCAAAGGTAGCGTCGCATGACATGGTTTGATAATGACCGAGGGCCGGATGAATTATAGAACTGATCGGATAATCTTGATTATATTCCTTTTGATCTCGACCGCGGTGGCTTTCTTGCCTTATTTTGTTCAATCGGAATACCTGTTGAGATTGATTACCGTAGTTATCTTCTGGATAGGAATTGCGGGATGCTGGAACATGATGAGCGGATATACCGGTTACATTGATTTTGGACCGGTAGTATATTTCGGAATTGGATCATATGTTGCTGCTATAGCTATGACCAAGTACATGGTCCCTTTTTTTCCGAGTCTTTTTCTTTCCGGACTAATATCCGCTGTTATTGCCTTTTTCATAGGAATCCCCACTTTGCGCTTGAAAGGGGCCTATTTTGCGATTGCTACCTTTGCTTTCGCCGAGGCCATGAAGCAGATCTCACTCGAATTTGATCGCACGTTCAAAGTTTCGTTTTTTCAAGGCAGTGACGGTATAACTTTACCTATAAGCGGCCATGACAACTCTTTTTTCTTCTATTGTATTCTTCCTGTCACCTTTGTCGTCATGTTGACTCATTACTTTATAGAGCATTCCAAGTTCGGTTACGGGTTGAAGGCTATAAACGAAGCCGAGACTGCGGCTGAAATAAGTGGCGTCAATACAACCGCTAACAAGTTAAGGGCTTATGCGACTAGCGCTTTTTTTCTAGGTTTATATGGAGCGATAGAGGCCTATTGGATTACGTATATAACCCCCTCAGATGTGTTTAATGTTCAGAAAACGGTCCAAATGGTGATCATGACACTATTAGGAGGTATGGGAACATTTCTCGGACCCATAGTCGGCGCTACGTTCTTGACTCTCATATCGGAATCTCTAGGAACCAGATTTGTTGAGTATTATCTGATAATGATCGGCGGTATCATAATCGTAACGATTTTGATTTTGCCTAGCGGAATTATAGGGACATTAAAAATACGAAAAAGACTTAGATTCATCTAATTCTTTCAAAAAACAGAAAATCTTTTTCGAGCGCAATAATGACCGGCTTGGAATGCAAAGAAATTAGCATGAAATTTGGGGCCCTAGCGGCTGTCCAGATGGTAAGTTTTTCTCTGAATCCAGGAGAGATTCTCGGAATGATCGGGCCTAACGGAGCAGGGAAAACTACTCTTTTCAATTGTATAATCGGTATTCACAAACCGACTTTCGGGAAAATTTACCTCAATGAAATTAATATTACCGGCATGAAGCCACACAAGATCTGCCGCATGGGTTTAGCCAAGACGTCCCAAATAATGGAGCCGTTCCAGGCTATGACGGTATTTGAAAACGTTCTCGTGGGAGCTTTACACGGTGGTGGAATGAAGATGGGGCCAGCCAAGAAAAAAACAGAGAAGGTAATTGAGCTTGTTGGGTTAGCTGAATACGCATATAAACTTTCCGGATCCATTTCCGTGCCTGCGCGGAGACGATTGGAACTGGCCAGAGCCCTTGCCACTGGCGCGAATATTCTTCTTTTGGATGAAAACATGGCGGGCCTGAATCCTCATGAAATCGATGAAGCCCTCGAGATTCTCAGAAAAATTCGGAATTCCGGGAAATCTCTCATTGTTGTGGAACATATCATGCGAGTAGTCATGGGTATTTCGGATCGGATCATCGTATTGAATTACGGCGCAAAAATCGCCGAGGGTTTCCCGGAAGAAGTGGTAAACGATGAAGCAGTCATAAAAGCGTACTTGGGTGAAAAGCTTTCGTCTCTCAAAGTAGCTTGAGATTAAACAAAATGATCGAACCGCTCCTTAAATTGGAAAAAATTGATGTGGCCTACCGCGATGTTCAAGTCCTCCATGGAGTTGACCTTGAGGTTTATCCCGGAGAAATTGTTACTGTAATAGGACCAAATGGAGCGGGTAAAAGCACACTCTTGAGCACTATAGTCGGGTTTCAGGTTCCACGGAAAGGCTTAATTTCATTCAGAGGAAAAACAATAACAAATATTCCACCGGAAGAAACGGTAAAATTGGGTATGACCACAGTTCCTGAGGGCGCTCGGGTATTCACAGACATGACGGTCCTGGATAATCTAAAAATGGGCTCATATATCAAGTCATCGCGAGTTCACCGAAAAGAATCCCTCGAAATGGTTTTCAACTTTTTTCCTCGTTTATATGAACGAATGCGACAGAAGGGAGGCACGTTGAGTGGCGGAGAACGCCAGATGCTTGCGATTGGAAGGGCCCTGATGTCAAAGCCGTCCTTACTGCTGCTTGACGAACCTTCACTCGGATTGGCGCCCATGCTTGTTAGAAAGGTATTCGAGACCGTAGCCGCAATAGCTTCGACTGGTTTAACAGTCCTGCTGGTTGAACAGAACGTTCATTTTTCTCTCGAAATTTCAAAAAGGGCTTATGTCCTTGAGAATGGTCGTATCGTAAAACACGGGTTTTCAGAAGAACTTATGAACAACGACTATATCAAGAAATCCTATCTCGCACTCTAGCCCTAAATCTTGAGGTTTCTCGTTATGAATCAAGAAATCGCGCAAGACGAACAGGCCAATCTGGAAATTTGTTTTTCTCTCAATGGTTCCGATATACAGGTCAAGATAAAACCATGGGAAACGGCTGTAGATACTCTCCGCAACAGGTTAGGTCTGACAGGAATAAAAGAGGGTTGTGGGATTGGTGAATGCGGGGCCTGCACGATTATCCTGGATGGAAAAGCTGTTAATGGATGTTTGATTTTGGCGGCTCAACTAGATGGCAGAACAGTCGAAACAGTAGAAGGTCTAGCTGTAAGCGGGACCATGAATTACCTCCAGAAAGCCTTCCTCGATAAAGGTTCTATTCAATGCGGCTTTTGCTCGCCAGGCATGCTTATGTCCACTAAAGCATTGCTGGATGAATATAAACAACCATCTAGAGATCAAATCATTAACGCATTGTCAGGTAATTTGTGTCGATGCGCAGGCTATGTTCAGATAATCGAAGCAGTGGAAGAAGCCGCGCGGCAAGAAGGTGAGCTTCAAAAGACTACCGACAAATGAGAAGTGAATTCAAATACGTACGGACTGACTCTCTGCAAGAGTGCTTAGATTTCTTGTCTGCGCATGGCCTTGAAACTGAGATCATGGCAGGCGGGACCGATCTCATGATTTCACTGAGAGGAGGATCGCTCTCCCCGAAGTTTGTCCTGGATATTTCACGACTACAGGAAATAAGGTCAATAGAAAAATATCGCGACTTCATAAAGATAGGCTCTAATCTAACATATTCGGAATTAATAAACGATACGTTGCTAGCCCGAACATTTCCTGCTCTCCACGTTGCAATGGGTTGTGTTGGTAGCCAGCAGATAAGAAATGTAGGGACATTGGGAGGTAACATCGCGAACTCTTCTCCGGCTGCGGATAGTGTGCCCGGAATGATGATCCACGAAGCTGAAATCATGATTCAAAAAGCTGATTCCACGAGAATAGAAAAGCTGGAAAAGCTCATTGTAGGCCCTTATTCAAACACGTTGACACCCGATGAATTAATTACAGGTATTCTGCTGCGACCGGTTGAAAGTAACTTTAAGCAAAGCTACCGACGGATAGCGCGGCGGAAAAGTCTGTCGATAGCAAGAGTAAACGCAGCCGTATTAGGGAGCCTTAATGATTCCGGATGCATAGAGGAGTTACGAATATCAGTGGGATCAGTCGCTCCTACCCCGCTTCGGATGCGGCAGGCGGAAAATTCCATAAAGGGACTAAGACCTGAATTCAAAATACTTCAAGAGGCTAGTGAACTGGTAGCTAAACAGATAATTGACCTAGTAGGAGCACGGCATTCAACGGAATATAAGCGGCCGGCCATCGCAGGTCTTGTTCTAAAGTGCTTGGAGGACGTGCTTCTTGACCAAAATTAATGAGGAAATTTTCGGATCAATAGGCCGGGACATCCCTCGTATAGGAGCGGACGCTAAACTTAAAGGCAGCGCTATATTCTCAAACGATGTCGCTTTGAAAAACGCTTTGTTGCTAAAAGTATTGAGAAGTGAGTTGCCTCATGCGTTGATTGAAACGATAGAATGTCAGGATGCCTTGAACACGCCAGGATGTGTAGCTGTCTTCACAGCTCGAGATATTCCTGGTCGGAACAGATTTGGAATTATCAACAAAGACCAAGCACTTTTAGCTGATAAAAAAGTTAGATTCATCGGTGACCCTGTTGCTCTGGTGGCAGCCAATTCTGAAGATTCCGCGCGGACCGCTCTTTCAAGAATCCGCGTGACATATAGAGAGCTAGCTCCTGTTTTCGATCCGGAGGTAGCTTTAGCTCCAGGCGCGCCGTTAATTCATGAAAAAGGTAATCTTCTCGGGACACGATTAATAAAGAAAGGGGTTCCGGATGCAGCTTTTGAAAAAGCTGATGTAGTCATTGAAAGATTGTATCAAACGAGTTTCGCTGAACATGCGTATCTTGAACCGGACGCGGGCGCTGCTTTTGTTGACGAAGATGGATGCGTCGTAATTTATGCTACAACCCAAAACCCTCATTATGACCAAGCAGATGTAGCAAGGTTGTTAGGACTACCGGAAAATAAAATTCGAATCATACAAACCGCAACAGGTGGTGGGTTTGGATCTAAACTAGATCTTAATACTCAAGGTTTCTTAGGTCTAGCGGCATATCTCTTGAACAGATCGGTTAGAATGACCTTTAGCCGTGAAGAAGCCTTCCTGAGCACTCCCAAAAGACATCCTCTTAAAATTCGATACAAATCAGCGGCTGACAAAGATGGGCGACTATTGGCGGTTGATGTAAAGATAATTGGTGATACCGGCGCTTATGCGTCTTATGGAATGGCTGTCGTCACTCGTTCCGCGGCTCACGCCACCGGCCCATATGAAGTTCCCAACGTCCACATTGAGTCGATTTTTGCATACACCAACAATCCGATTGCGGGCGCAATGAGAGGTTTTGGGGTCCCTCAAATCGCTTTTGCGCATGAGTCACAAATGGATTTACTTGCCGAGGCTCTCGGCATTAGTCCTCTTGAAATCAGACGTAAAAACCTTCTCAGGTTGGGTTCCACGACTGCTACGAGACAGGAGCTTACCGCAAGTGTCGGTATCGGAGAATGTCTTGAAGCCGTAGCGCCTCATTATGAGAGGATCAAGAAAAACGCTCCGCTCTTAGACAAAAGAGTTCTTCGTGGAGTGGGTCTGGGTTGTATGATGTACGGGATAGGCAATACCGGAGTTCAGAATCCGTCAACAGCGCAGGTTGAGCTACAATCCAATGGTCAGGTAACCTTATTCTCTGGCGCAGCCGATATTGGCCAGGGATCCTCAACCGTTTTGATTCAGATCGCGGCAACGGAACTTGGCTTAGATCCCGATCAAGTAAATTTGGTTAACGCTGATACCGGTTTGACAACCTCGGCAGGCGCAACTTCAGCCAGCAGACAGACTTACATCTCTGGAAACGCAGTACTGGACGCAACGAAGAAACTTAAAGAAACGCTATTAACCCAAGCTGCGACCATGCTCAAGACAAGTCGAGGGGTTTTGTCCTTAAGAAAAGGGAAAATCGTGGATAGTTCAAACACCGAAAGATTTGTAAGCATGGAACAAGTTGCAAAGAGATCTGAACGGGAAGGGATTCCACTGAAATGGCAGGGCTTTTTTGATCCTGAAACTACCCCGTTGGATCAAGCTACTGGAGAAGGCAAACCATACGCTACTTTCGCTTTTGCAACACAATTGGCGGAAGTTGAAATTGACATTTTAACTGGCGAAGTCACCGTCGTAAAAATTGTCGCAGCTCACGATGTAGGTAGAGCGATAAATCCTGATTGTGTAAGAGGCCAGATTTACGGCGGGGTCGCAATGGGTCTAGGTTTTGCCTTAATGGAAGAGTTCATTCCAGGGAAAACTATCTCTCTCAAAGATTATCATGTGCCTACCTGCTCTGATATGCCGGTAGTAGAAGCTATAATCATCGAGGATCCTGAACCCACAGGGCCATTTGGAGCGAAAGGGGTCGGCGAGCCGGCTCTAATACCGACTGCCCCTGCGATAGTAAACGCTATTGCTGACGCTCTAGGAGTAAGAATTTATTTCTTACCCGCGAACCTCGAACGAGTCATGAAAGCTATTCATTCGGGAGCCATCAAGATACGGGTAAACCCGATTCAATAATCCGAGTCGGTTCAAAAAATTAAGAGATCATTTTAGGAAACGAGGAGTTGTCATTTATGTCTAGGACGTTGATTAAGAACATAGGAACACTGATTTCAGGAGACATACAAGGTCCTATAATAAACGCTGATAGCCTTCTGATAGAAGATAACAAGATAGCTGCAATAGGCGCAGCGTCTTTATTGTGTGAGGATGCGCATTCAGTGATAGACGCGAACGGAACAACCGTAGCGCCAGGCCTCATTGATTCACATTGTCACGTCGTCCTTGGCGATTACACTCCTAGACAAAAACAAATGGATTTTATTGAAAGTGAGACCCACGGAGGAGTCACCACGATAATATCCGCCGGTGAAGTGCATTTGCCAGGACGCCCCAAAGATCCTGCAGGAACAAAAGCCTTGGCCATTCTGGTTGCTAAGTCCTTTGGTAATTTTCGACCAGGTGGCGCAAAAGTCATCGGGGGCGCTGTGATCCTTGAAAAAGGTTTGGTCGAAAAAGATTTCGAGGAAATGGCCCGTGAGGGCGTACAAATAGTTGGTGAAATAGGTTTAGGCTCGGTCAAATTTCCTGCCGACGCAGCGCCAATGGTCAAATGGGCCAGGAAAAACAACATGACAGTTCTGATGCACACGGGAGGAACATCAATTCCCGGGAGCGACACTGTTACCGCTGAACAGGTTATGGCCACGGACCCTGATGTGGCGTGTCATGTTAACGGCGGTCCAACGGCTATGTCTACTGACGAAATTAGGAAACTTATTAACGATACGAACTATGCTATTGAGTTGGTTCATTGTGGGAATCCCAAGGCGCTTCTTGATGCTGTAAGCATTGGTCTGGAAGGCCAAGCGCTCTCCCGGTTTATAATAGGTAATGACGCTCCTTCAGGAACTGGCGTCATCCCTCTGGGGATACTGAGGGTCATTTGTATGGTAGCTTCACTGACCACCGTTAAACCTGAAGAGGCTATCTGTATGGCGACCGGCAATACGGCTAAAGTATTCAAGCTTGATACTGGTTTCATTCGTGTAGGGGCACCCGCTGATCTGGTAATGATGGACTCGCCGATGGGATCAGTCGGTAAAACAGCTCTGGACGCGATCAAAGTTGGTGACATTCCTGGGGTTTCGATGGTGATGATGGATGGGAAAATCCATGTGAAAACAAGTCGAAACACGCCACCAGCGGCCAGAAAGCCGTCATTCAATTAGAATCAACATTTCGTAATTGTAAACGTGGGTAAAGATGAAAGTTGATAGTATCAAATGTATAGGATGCGCCGATTGCTTGCCTGTTTGTCCTCAGTCGGCAATCAGGGTCAGAAACAAAAAAGCTATAATAAACGAAAAGTGTAGTGACTGTGGCGCCTGTCTCCGAGTCTGCACGAACGATGCTATTTGCGCCGAATATATACCACCGGAACAGTATGTTCAATGCGATGCTTGCCCTATAGAATGCAAAATAAAGGAAGGCTTTTACGGCGCATGTCAACGCTATATCAACCAAGATGGGAATCTTGAGCGAGTAATCAAACTAAAGACCTATTCGGATGTGCAAAGCATGGTGGGACTGGATTGGCGTTCAGAGATCCGTCAACCTCTGATAACGGGAATTGGGGCGGGCACTACGTACCCTGATTGTAAACCGGCCCCCCACATCGTTCAAAACAAGGTCAATGGAATAGATGTGGTGACAGTGGTCACAGAGGCTCCGTTAAGTTACTCAGGGGTAAAAATCAAGGTTGATACGGATAAGCCTCTAGGCGAGGAAGGCTCTCCAATATTTTACCATCGCAGAAAAGTCGGGCATTTGACCACGGAAGAATACGGTTCCAAGATTTTGTCTCTTGGAGGGGTAAACCTTCTTACTGGCCAGGATGGCCTTTTTGTGGCCAGATTAGTCGCAGATGTAGCGAACCGGAAAAAAACTCGTCTGAAGATTGAAAATGGGGCGACCCTGGATCTCCAGGTTGGTGGTGCGCCTATAATCAATGGCAAGAAAGATTACTTAATGCGTGTAGGGTGTGGAAGCGCTACGCTGGGATTATTTGCCGAGATATTTAAAAAAGTCGCGGATGAAGTAATAATCTTGGATTCACATTTAACTGGCTTACTCAGTGAGCACGCGGCAGGGGTTTACGTTGGGGCGGCCCCTTCGGGTGTTAAGCTAAAATTTCGCAGAAGCACACCTGGGCGGTATTTTGGGGATTACGGGAATGGATGGGGAGGAACGTCAATCGAAGATCCTCTGGACGTGATTGAAAGTGTAGACCCCAAAATAGCGAAACCGGGAATGTTGATCTTAATTACAGAAACGACCGGACGACTCGCGAGCATGTTTCAATTGACCTCAACAGGATCTCTGAAAGAAATAGATATCTCACCCGAGGCTAAAGATACGGTTCAAACTATAGCGGAGACATGTGAGAATGCACGTGTATCAGCAATTTACTGTGGTGGCTCCGGTGGGAGCGCCCGTGCCGGTGTCACTAACTACCCAATTAGATTGACATATGCGGTACATACTAACAAGGCTAGGCTCACTGTAGGTGGGGCGCCCACTTTTGTTTTGCCTGGAGGTGGGATTAATTTCATGGTTGATGTTGAAAAAGTTATGCCGGGAGCTTTCAGTTGGACACCAACTCCGGCAACCATTTGCCCTATTGAATACACCATGACTCTTGATGATTACAGGAAAATGGGTGGACATGAGGAGGCTATAAAGCCTTTCGTCAAAGAGGGTTAAATCCTGAGTAGATGGGAATCCGAAATATTTGTCCTTGGTGATCAGAGCGTTCTTGTCGATTGCGGACCGATGCGAATGATAATTGAGGCGTTCCAGGGTCCTCGGCCGCGTCCGGATCTATGTGTAGATGCCGCAAAATTTTCGATAAAAATTCTGGGGGAAATTGCTGCGAGAAAAGATCAATTGAGTGAGCCGGTGGTTAATTCTCTTCCTCCTTCAGGCGATGGGGTTCCCTTCAAGATGTGGGAGGGTGCTCGGCAAGTCGGCGCTCGAGATTTGACGCCAATGGCCACAGTCGCAGGGGCCGTCGCAGATGCTACCGCGGATTTCTTGCACGCGTTTGAAATGTCTAAAACGATCGTTAACAACGGCGGTGACATTGCGATTCGATTAGCCGGCGGAGAAAGTGTTAATGTTGGTATTCGATCGGACATCAACAGGCCAGAAATTACCCATCGTATTTCAATTTCGGAAGATTTAGGTATTGGAGGCGTTTGCACCAGCGGACTCGGAGGCCGCAGTTTCACTCGAGGCATAGCATCTGCCACTACAATATTAGCTAGGTCCGCGGTTCTAGCTGACGCGGCTGCCACAGCGGTAGCCAACGCCACATTTATCGATCACCCAAACATTGTTCGTAGACTGGCTGACAAATTAGATCCGCAAACTGACCTCAAAGGCGTTGAAGTGACCTGTAGTGTAGGAGACCTGGAAGAAGAATTCGTCGAAGCGTGTTTGTACAAAGCGCTTGCTTACGCAGAAACTCTTGCGGATAAAGGGACCATATTCGGAGCGGTTGTTTCAATAAAAGGACAACCACGCATTACTAAAGGAATCAAGTCGATAATTTCACTTATTTCTTAAGTTCGTTTTGGAAAAAAGGGGACATGTAATGGAAATTAGGAAAATCTATACCATAGTTGAAGAAACTCAAATGGAAATGGGACAACAGGTGAGTCCTGCAACAAGAAGGGCCGCGGCTATCGCCGTTATAAAGAACCCTTTCGCAGGTCGTTACCAGGAAAATCTTTCAGAACTGATCGAAATCGGCGTGCAATTAGGAGAACTCTTAGGAAAAAAGGCGCTGGAAGCGCTAGGCATAACTCCCGATAAAGCCGAGAGTTATGGAAAAGGCGCTATTGTCGGGCCTCGAGGAGAGTTAGAACATGCAGCCGCAATTTTACACCCTAAACTTGGCACGTCTTTTAGAGAGGCCCTGGGAGGCGGAAAGGCTATTATCCCATCTTCCAAGAAAATTGGTGGGCCAGGGACGGAACTGGATGTCCCAATTCATTATAAAGACGCTGCCTTTGTGCGGTCACATTTTGACGCGATGCCGATCCGTGTTCAGGACGCTCCTCGTGGTGACGAGATTGTGGTGGCGCTAGTTGTCACGGATTCAGGAAGACCCTTAGCTAGGGTTGGTGGTCTTAAGAAGGAAGAAGCCAAAAAAGAGGACGGGTTGCGATAACCGACAGGGAAGAACCAAATTCGATTTCGGCGAAGCAACGATCGCAAATGACGCCGGGGGTATTTGGTGGGAAGCGTGCTCAAAAATAACCGCAGCACTTCTTGTATTTCGAGGAACTCTCATGAATTCTCCCCGATCCACCATAAGAAACCACATGGCGCCACAGATTTTGTCTGTGGCTCTAACATGTTAATATGAGCTATCTTTTTCTGTGGCGCTGTAGAAGATAAGTTAGAGTGCCGCTATGGAACTCGGCGCTATAAAGGTCGCGATGACAATAAAGTGACACGCGCATCCAATAATCACAAAGATATGCCACACTTCATGGAAGCCGAATACCTTGGGATAGAAATCAGGCTTCTTGCTGATATAGACCACCGCTCCCAGCGTAAAGAAGAGCCCACCCAGGACAAGCCAAATCAACGCAGACACGGGCACAGCCACCACCATCTCCGGAATGGCGAGGAGAGCTAGCCAGCCCATCAGTAGGTAAATCCCCGCCGTGAGCCAGCGGGGCGCGTTTATAATGAAGACTTTGATCGCAACGCCGATAAGCGCCATGCCCCAGATAATCCCTACGAACCACCATTGCCAAAAGCCCTGGAAGAAGTGGAGGCAAATAGGCGTGTAGCTGCCGGCAATCAACAGATAGATGGCCGAGTGATCAACCTTTCGAAGAACTTTATTTACTCGCGGAGAAGCTTTGACCAGGTGATATGTAGCGCTGGCCGCGAACATCAGAACTAGACTAAGGCCATAGATCGCCAGCGAAATAGCCTTGGTGGCGTCGTCGTGTCCGATGAACAAGAGGATCACCACACCGCACACCGCGCCTACGGCCGCAGCGAGATGTGTCAGGCCACTGATCGGGTCACGGAATTTATTGAGCATACGTTTCACTATCCAGCGCAAAACAGATGAAAGTCCAAGTCGAAAAAGGATATACGCCTCCAATATTTCAGAACGTGCCCGATCGAGGTCTTTTTGGTCAAGCAGAATCTTTGCCGGGGGTCTTACCAAAATGCGACCGAGTGTAGGTGTTTAGTATCTAAGATTATAAAGCAACAATTTTCAGCAAGTTAAAATAAGGACACTTCTTTGCCATGTAAGCAGTTCCTATAAGCGTAGCCATTTTCAATAAGTTATGATATAATAATAACATTGAGTAATACCTTTTGATTAAAAGGCTGGAGGATTAAAATGAGATCTCTTGGCAAGATCTTCGGAATCATAGCCCTGATCACTTTTCTGAGCGCTGGTGTGGTCATGGCGGTAGGCTATGAGAAATACGACTCTTCGGGAAACCCAATATCAAAGCCCGAGAACAAGGTAAAACAGGCGGAATGCGTCTCTTCTGCAATCCAGGAGGCTACATTCAGTCAAAAATACCCGCAAATAATAGATGATGTCACTTTTTTCATAAGAGATGTCCTGAGTCAGTTTGGATTAACAGAAAACAAAGACAACTGATTTCATAAGGAATCTCAGATGAAGTCATTCTGGAAACTGATTTTGTTGACCCTCGTCCTTGTGTCCCTCGGTGCTGACGTTAACGCAGCGGGAATTTCCGACCATCAAGAATATAACGCTGGCCTCATAGCGATGAAGAACGGAAATTTTAGGGAAGCCTTGCAACACCTGACCAAGGCTACAGAAAGTAACCCTAATGAATACAAATACTTCAATGATCGCGGAGTAGCTTTCAAGAGGTTAGGCGATCTTGATAAGGCACTAGAGGATTACAACAAATCTCTGGAGATTAACCCCCATTACACGAACTCGTTGAACAACAGAGGGGTTGTTTATCTAGAACAGGGTCGTTACGATGACGCCCTTGCAGATTTTCAGGAGGCTTTAAAGTACGGGGGATTAGAAGGTAAGATCTTCACCAATATCGGGATTGCCAAAGCTGCTAAAGGGGATCACCGTTCAGCCATTAAAGATTTCGATAATGCAGTTTCCCTGCATCCGGTAGACCCAAGATCTTTCTTATTCATGGGGCAATCGCTTGAACATTTAGGAGACAAAGACAAAGCTCTAAAAATGTATCAAGTAGCTCTGGGAGTGATAAAAGAGCCGGAAATTATTGCCCTCGTGGAAAAGAAGATAGCGGCTCTGGATCCACATAGCAGCGGATCTTTACTCCCTGTGGCTCCTGCGGAAGCTTCGAGAAATGAATCTGAAAGAATTTCTAAAAACAATCACCCGCCTTCAGGTAAGCCACCAACAGCAGCAAGCAAACGTTCTCGTGAAATAGTTCTGGCGAATAAACATCCTAATTATATTGAAGAAATTGTAAAAGCAAATACTCAAAGACCTATACAGACAAATCTACCGGAGGCATTGGAAACCTTCAACAGACAAATCAGGGACAAAATGACTGGCCAACTCGGCCCCGCATCTGCGGAAATTCTTCGTCAAGGAACGGAATTTGTTGAAAAATCTGATGACCACAAGGCGATGGTGAGGTTTGAAGATATTCGTCAACTTGAAAGAAGGAATAAAAATTACCGGGCCGTAGGATGGGCGCTTCTTGAAATCGGACGAATCTACATTCGACGAGGAGATTATCTTAAAGCTGAAGAGGCTATAGATAACTCCTTGAAAATTTTCTCCACAGTAAAAGCTCAGGATGAAAAGATCCTGGCCCTTATTGAACTGGCCAGACTGAAAAGGATTGAGAAATCCAACGAAAAGGCCCTGGCGATATTTACGCAGGCTCGTGAGCAGGCAGATTTGTTGGGACGCCCTACGTTATCCCAAGGAATTCAGGATATGGTCGATGGCTCTTTTGATCAAAGAAAAAGCACGACAAAGCC
Organism: Deltaproteobacteria bacterium; assembly: GCA_026388665.1. GTDB lineage: Bacteria > Desulfobacterota > Desulfomonilia > Desulfomonilales > Desulfomonilaceae > CAJBEZ01. The sequence continues at coordinate 8,624 of JAPLJJ010000059.1, read as the reverse complement.
GATCGACGTACAAACCAAAATTCAACCGGAAAAAGGTCCTATAAAAGAACCAGCCCAACTTTCTAAAGCTCTGTCTCAGCAAACGATCCAGGATGAGGCGTCCAAAGTTTCAATCATTTCGTCGAAGACGGTTCCTAAAATGAGTTCCGGCGCTGTTAGATCTGTCTTTGACACGAAGCCCGAGAAAGGCTTACAGAGGGAGAAAGAAAGTATTCAATCAAGCGCGTCGGCATCTTCAATTGATAATAAAGTCACAAGCAAATCGACAAAGCGAATAGACGAAACTAAAACCGGGGTAGAATCTCCAACAGCGAAACATCCTGATACGACCAAACCCATTTCTGTAGCAGCCAGTAGCCGTCCTGAGACGAAACAAGTTGTTTCTAAGAAGGATGTAGAAAAATCTATCAAAGAGGATCTTCTCGAGCTAAGAAGTCTGAGAAAACAAAATGACGAAGCAAAAATGGCAGTGGTTCTGGAGAGGTTGTCGAGAAAGTACTCGGACGCCGGTGATTATGAAAAAGCCTTGAATGCAGTCAATATTGCCCTTACTTTTCGAGAAAAACTTTCGATCTACGATGGAAGAGCTAACGCGTTACAGTTTAGAGGGCTGGTTCATGAAAAACTTGGAAAACCAACCGAGGCGCTAGAGGATTTGACCTGGTCACAGTTCCTTTCGAAAAACTCAAATAAAACCATCAGGACCAAGACAAAATATCTAGCAGGAAAGCTCGGGCTGAACGTAGACGCTGCGCTTAGCAACTATGAGACTCTCTGGTTGGCTCGAGAAGCCGGAGATACCCAAGGAGAGATCAAGTCGCTTCTTGAGCTGGGAAAGATGTACGCTAGGACTGAACATTTTGAGGAAGCTTCCAAATACTATGAATTATCAAACGTGTCATTAATGGCTGAGAGATCTGTTTTTTACCAAAAACTGGGGAAACTTGATCAAGCTAAAAAAACAATGGAACAAGCCCTCCAGACATTGAGAAGTTTGGATTACCTTCTCTATTTCTCATTCATGAACCGTTCAAGATACCATGATAAATTGTCCGCGATTCAATGAGATATATAAGCGCGAATGATAAAAAAGATTTTCAACAGCGATTGGTTTGCTCTTATTCTTGTCACAACAAGTGGTTTTTTACTTGGTTTGCTTTATTTTAAGGGCCGGACGACGGAAGCTGTTTTTGGCGCAATCCTGCTGGCTGTGGCTATTGTTCTCATAGCTCTGGGGCGTGGGCGTTCAAAAAGAACATAGCCCCGAATCACCAAGTCCGAATCAACAATCGGAAATTCTTAAACAAACAGGGTTAAATGCTGGTTTGCGAGATCGTTCGTCTTTTCGTAAGGCAGTTCGTTCAGGGAGAGGTTACCTGATAAGTATAAGAAAACTTTAATCCATTACACCCGTCCGAACAAACCTGGTGGCCATAAGTCTTACAGGCTAGGTCTGCGTCAAAACCAATGTCAGGGGATCGATCTACCGGAATAACAAAAGAGAAATTTCCCACGGAATTATCTTGGAGACATCTGCAAGTAATATGGCACTTGGTCCATACTTGGTTGGTTAATCCCACGTGACCTTCAATCAAAAGTATGAATAAAACTCCAACAAACAATAAACACGCTTTGAAAAGTCGCATGGAAGCACCCTGTCAATCTATTAAACAAAATTCTATCATAGAGTCTTATCTAGTTTCAAGGTGTTACAAATTAGGTTTAGCTAATATTGGACCCGGATCCACCTAAATATTGTGGTTGACCTGATTAACGCGTCGAAGAGCAATGTGTTTAAGGGTTTCGTGCAGACGGGGGGTTTGCGGCTATCGCCTTGAGTTTTAACCATAATTAGAGTATTATTCACACAGCGTCTCTTTTTTTTTCAAATATACTAACTAGTTTATTTTTAAAGAAAGGATTGTTTTTTATTTTTTCGAGGGATCTTTCTTAATGCTACGAGAACATATCAATGACATAAGGACGCGATGGAGCCCTAAGCAAAGGGCAGGCAGTCCATACGACCCACATGTCTACCTGGAGAGTCCGGAACAGGCCCGCAAACTAATTAACTATCTTAATGAAAAGCTTGTCAGGGCACAAAGAAATCACGACAGAGTTTTAGCTGAAGAAATCTCTGAAACCTTATCAAAGGTTGAAAGCCTATCAAGGAAATTTTTCCGTTGGGAGGAAAATATTTCTAAGACATTAAATAAACAGGATTTAAAGGAAATTAATGAACTTCCTGTAAGATTTTAAATTATTAAGGAGAAACTATGAATTACGAATCAATGACTCGCGAAGAATTACTGAAAGAAATACGCGCTATAAATGAATACATGGAAAATGTTGTTGTTTTTTGGGGGGATAAAAAAGGTTTTCGAGCAATGTTCGAGAATGTAGCTCGAAATGAAAACAATGAATTTACGCGAGAAGAAGCTGAAAACGCCAAGTTCATTCTTGAAGCTGAAAACGCGTTTGAGCGATTCATCGAATTATTGCAGGATTCTTTTGAAAGGGGTGGGATATATCACGCTATTTCAGAAAAGATGTCTTATATAATGGAGCAGGTATCCCGAGGCAATAAAGCGAACTAAAAATATTATTGATTATATAAAAAAATCGATAGCGTAAATTTATTATTTGATAAATATAACTCAAGACATATAAAGTTTCTGGAAAAAGTTCTCGAAATAGTTTAATATAGTGTTGCAACAATTGATTTAACTATCTTAATATTATTACATTGTCCGAAAGAAAGGAGATACGCATAGTGAACTGGCGGCTGCAAATCCTGGCCAAACTTTCCGGATCTATTTTATTTTTATGCTTAATGTTGATTTTTTGCGCCAGAGGACCGGCGCTAGCCCAGGGACCGGAATCCGATTGTTCCCAATTGAAAAATCGTTGGGAGCAACTATATCAGGATATAAAAGAGAAATCAGACGGGTTCACAAGCTTAGAACAAACAGCCATAGAACGTATAATCAAGAAACCCGTAGTAAATCCTAATGAATCCAAGACAATCGCTGCGCAAGTCTCTGAAGCCCTTCAGATTAAAGAAGATTTATTGGCAGGACAGAGGAAAGAGTTGCGAAACCTTATGAATATAGAGAACAAGGTTTTTGGCGAACTACAGCAGTGTCTTCAGTCTGACAAGTCCAACCGTAACAAAGACACCGGTAACATATTAAAAAAGCGACGAGCTTTGCTTGACAAAGTAATTGTTACAGTGACGGAAGTAAAAGAGGTAGAGGGTAGAGAAACCGTTATGCCTTATTCCGAGGCAGCAGGCCAAGACCAATATCGTCAAAGTGTTAACAATCAATGGCCGAATTCTCAGGATCCTTATCGCCGTTGGTGGGGATATTAGCCTACCCGATTCTTTTCGGATCGAGTTCACCTCGGATCAGTGAATATTTGCAAAAATTTTCTCCCCGTTATTGACTAAAGCTTATTGTTTATATAAAATAAAAAGTTACCATACAGTAGGGGCCCATAGCTCAGCTGGTAGAGCCCCCGGCTCATAACCGGTTGGTCCCTGGTTCGAATCCAGGTGGGCCCACCATTTTTTCGGAAGCCTTAAATGAAACTTGTTTGTCACACATATTTTCTTGATGTTTTCCTGCGGGGAGCCAAACCAGGCTCCCCGTGATTTTTTTATAGGGATGATTTTTCAGACACAACACGGAGTTAAATTCGGCTAATGGTTCCCACACTTTCGCATATTCAGCAGGTGGCGGACCGAATGTTCCCTTTTAGTTGTGCGGAACCCTGGGACAACAGTGGAGTACAAGTTGGGGACCTTTCTAGAGCCATCAGCTCAATTGCTTTTAGCCTCAACGCGTCTGTTGATGCCGTTCGTTTCGCATCAGTTAACAACTGTGATTTATTGATCAGTCATCATCCAGTATTTCTAAATCCAATAAAAAAGATTTTGGCTTCCGATACCTACGGAAAAGTTATCCTGATGGCCGCAGCAGCGAGTGTGGACATCATGAGCCTGCATACTAATCTTGACGCAGCGGCAGGTGGCCTGAACGATTTTCTTACAGAGATGTTGGGACTTGAAGACGCTGAGGTTCCGAATAACGCGCCGAGCGCAAGGTTAGCGCGACTCCCTAAATCGCATACAGTTTTTGATCTGGCTCAAACGCTATGTCGAAAATTGAATTTGGACTCCGTTAGAATAATCGGCCCGTTAGACAAGGTTGTAAGTTCGGTGTTCATCGTTTCGGGCAGTGGAATGGGCTATCTGGACCAGGCAATTTTGGCCAAAGCGGATGTAATGGTCACTGGTGATGTCCGTTACCACAGCGCTCTGGATAGCCAGGAATCAGATATTTCAGTGATAGACGCGGGACATTTTGGATTGGAAAAGTGTGTGGTTGAATTAATGCGAGATAAATTTGAAGAACAATTCTTAAAACTCGGTTGGGAAATCAAACTCTGCCCTTTTAGAGGAGAAAGAAATCCATTTGCCGATATACGCTTTGAAGGATGAGGAGGAATCATCAATTGAAGGAACAGTTGCAACTGCTTATGCGACTTCAGGACACAGATACCCAGATTGATCAACACAAGATTGTTCTTGATCGGGTACCAAAAGAACTTCAGGAAATGGCCAGAAACCTTGTGTCTTTGAGGCACGAGATTGCTGAGACTCAGGATACATTGGGGATTACTGAAAAGGACCTTGAGAAAAAAGAAGCTGAATTGAGTACGGAACAAGAAAAGATCAAAAGATCAGAGCGGCGACTTCTAAATATCAAGAACCTTAAAGAACATGAAGCTCTCTCTAGGGAGATAAGGCTTGGAAAAAAGGTGGCCGGAGAGATTGAGGAGACCATACTGGAATTGATGAGTCGGCTTGAACAATTGAAAAAAAATCTAGATCGTAAACAGGCCGAATACGATGATTGTGAGAAAAATCTAATAGACAAAAAAACTCAATCTGAAAAGATGCTGGCAGATGCGTCAGAAGCGTTAGAATCCCTAAAAATTGAGCAAAAACAACTCGCAGAAGGTATAGATCAGGAACATTACAAGCGTTACACAATGGTAAGGAAATTTCGAGGAAATGCGATCGCAGAAATGGTAAACGGATCATGTGATGGTTGTCATATAGCAATTACACCTCAACTGGGTATTAGGGTTTTACGACAACAGGAATTTGTTTTTTGTCCAAATTGTCATAGGATACTTTATGTAAAACCCGAAAACATACCATTGCCGAATGAACCACTGTGATCGCCTCTTCCTGCCATATCTCGACGGATTTGTTTAATCCTGATGATTCTTTTTTTGGACCCGGGCGACTAAAATCAGAGACATTACTAGACGAGCGTTTCAGGGGTTGTCATGTTTCCGAAGGAGCTTTTGGTTGGTATAGCGGCTGAAGATATTCGGCGAATATTACGAGTCGAACATTCGGATCCTCACAGTGTTTTGGGAGCGCATCCGGTACGAATAGGTCGCCGGGACGGTTTGATATTAAGATTCTACCATCCTGACGCAATTTCTGCAGAAGTCATAATAGGTGAAGAAACTCTTCCCTTGAGTCAAACTCAAGCGCCTGGATTATTTTGGCTATGGCTGCCGGATCGATCTTTACCGCTAAGTTATCTCATTAGGTTCAATTTTCCGACCGGACTTTCCTGGACTATTGATCCTCCGTATCGTTTCATGCCGACTCTTGGCGATCAGGATTTGTATTACGCAGGGGAAGGAAAGCACTACGATCTTTACGAAAAAATGGGTGCTCATCCACGGGTGATAAATGGAGTAGCCGGAGTCTCCTTCGCCGTGTGGGTGCCTAACGCCAAGAGAGTTAGCGCGATTGGTGATTTCAATAATTGGGACGGAAGAATTTTCCCAATGCGTAGCATGGGGACGTCTGGTATCTGGGAGTTGTTTGTTCCGGGTCTGGAGCAAGGCAGCTATTATAAGTACGAAATCAAAACAAACGCTGACGACACAAGAATCAAAACAGATCCATTTGCGTTTTTTATGGAGATCAGGCCAGGATCCGCTTCTGTATTATGGAATTTGGACCATTACGAATGGGGTGACGGGCTATGGATAGAAAGACGGCGACAAATTAATCATTTTTCATCTCCCATGAACGTTTATGAGGTGCATCTCGGGTCATGGATGCGAATACCCGAAGAAGGAAATCGATGGGCTACCTATCGTGAAATTGTAGGGCCTTTGATCGATCATTTGAAGAAATACGGGTTCACACATGTTGAACTGATGCCGATAATGGAGCATCCGTTCGACGCTTCTTGGGGTTATCAGGTTACAGGATATTACGCGCCGACCAGTCGTTTCGGAACCCCTGATGATTTCAAGTTTTTTGTCGACGCTCTCCATCAAAACAACCTCGGAGTAATATTAGATTGGGTTCCCGCTCATTTTCCCAAGGATGACTATAGCCTGCGTTTATTCGACGGCACTGCCCTTTATGAACATGATGACCCCAAACAAGGAGAACACAGAGACTGGGGCACGTTGATCTTTAATTATGGTCGAAATGAGGTACGAAACTTCCTTGTAAGTAATGCGCTATTTTGGCTCGACAAATATCATGTAGACGGATTGCGCGTGGACGCTGTCGCGTCGATGATTTACCTCGATTACAGTCGATCCGAAGGAGAATGGGTCCCCAATATATATGGAGGGAATGAAAACCTAGAAGCGATAGAGTTCATAAAAGAATTCAACGCAATGGTTTATGGAAAGTTTCCAGGATGTTTCACGGTCGCGGAAGAATCCACAGCATGGACGGGAGTCACTACCCCGACTTATCTTGGTGGGCTTGGTTTTGGCTTCAAGTGGGATATGGGCTGGATGCACGATACACTTAATTACTTCTCAAAGGATCCTGTGCATCGCTGTTTTCACCACAACGATCTTACGTTTTCGATGATGTACGCGTACAGCGAAAATTTCGTGCTGCCGCTATCACATGATGAGGTCGTTTACGGGAAAGGTTCCCTCCTTCGCAAGATGCCTGGGGATGATTGGCAAAAATTTGCGAATTTACGTCTGCTCTTTACCTATATGTATACTCACCCGGGGAAAAAATTGCTTATCGCAGGATCCGAGCTTGGGGAATGGAATGAATGGAGCCACGAATCAAGTCTCCAATCTGACTTATTGCAATACCCTGTGCATTTTCAGATCTCACAGTTTTTTCAAGACCTGGGTAGAATTTACGTTTCGAGTAGAGCGCTATGGGAATGGGATTGTAAACCCGAAGGATTTGCCTGGATTGACTGTAATGATCATCTGAATAGTACCTTGTCTTACATTCGGAAAAGCAAAAATGAGTATTTGATTTGCCTTTTGAATTTCACACCGGTTGTGAGACATGGTTACTGGGTCGGTGTGCCTGAATTGACGGAATATAAGGAAATCCTGAATTCGGATTCAGAATATTATGGCGGAAGTAATGTTGGTAATGAGGGTTTAATTATGGCTAAACAAGGGCGGTATCACGGATATGGCCAGTATTTGGAGTTGACGTTACCACCTTTAGCCGGCCTGCTTTTGACCAGGGCTTGACACAAAATAGTAGCTGGACCAGACACCCTATCCGAACCAAATTTATGGACAGCGTCTGGAGTTGGGTTTTGAAATAAACTCAATCATCAACCGAAAAATCGTTGAGATCAGCTTTTTCATGTGAACCACAGTGAGGAACACGATGCGAATAGTGACAATATCAAGATTAGTTGGTTCTTACGCAGATGTTATAGCTGCAACCGTTGCTCGTAGGATGGGTTTGGAGCTTGTAGGCCGAGATCAAGTTCACAATATGGCGCAGAGTTGTGATTCTGAATACAGTCGGGCCTGCTCTCTTTACGAGACTGAACATGGGCCGGGATTCTTTGAAAGAATCTTTTTCGATAGGCCGTCTTACACAAGCCTTTTTGAATCACTTACCTATGAAAAAGCCAGCCAGGGGGACGTTATCATTGTAGGGAGAGGCGCTCAAGTTATTCTCAAGGATATTCCGGGAGTTTTCAGTTGCCGTGTGGTGGCTCCTTTTTCTATCCGTGTGGAACGAGTTATGGAGCGGTACCGATTTGATAGAGATGAAGCGGAAGACTTTGTCCGAAAGTACGATCATGAACGAGAAAGTCTTATAAGGTCAATTTTCAGAAGTGATCCCAATGAATGGTCTCTTTATGACGTCATTATCAACACTGCGCACTATTCTTCAGGCGACGCGTCTGATGTGGTCATTGAAGCCATAGAAAAGATCCAAAAATCCTACGACGACGACAAGCTTAAAGAAAAACTTAAAAACATGTCGATAGCCAAACGGATTGAAACAACTATTAGGCGTAAACTGTCTTCTTCTGTAGCCCGTAATCTAGAAATCAAAATGGAAAGAGGCGGGGTGGTTACAATCTCAGGCAAGATTGGTGACAGACGAGATAGAGACAAAGCGGAGAAAATCGCGGGCCAATATCCGGGAGTCACCCAAGTGATAAATGAACTTAAAGTAACGGAAATCGCTTTTGGCTTCTAAGACATTTCCACACGATTTTTTGCCTGTAGATAAAGCTGATTTGACATAGGAACAATTAGGAAAGGTCCTCTGACTCTTCTAG
>JAPLJJ010000039.1 GCA_026388665.1 Deltaproteobacteria bacterium | reverse complement strand
TTTTCTTTTCCGACGATTATGTTGTGTGTCTTGATCCCTGAAAATAAAATCGTTTCCAAATTTTCGTCAAGCAGCGGTGTTTTTCCTGATTCCACTGTTAAACGAGCCACGTGCGCGTCAAGTCCAAGATCCACAGCGTGAGAGACCACTTTCAATACTGTGCGAGCCAGACCACCCCACTGTTCCGTAGGAAATTCGGGGGTAACTATTAGGAGTTTTGGGCGATTTTTTTTCATCAATTATAACAATATTTCAAAAAATCAATTTCGTTTTGAACTGATAACTCACAATCTTTTATCACCACATCGGCAAAACTGGAATAGAGCCGCAAAATTTGCAAACATAGGGATTGCAAAGTTCTCGGATTTATTTTTTGGCCTTGAGGTCAGCGAATCAAGGCGTTAAATATAAACTGAGCCATCCAAAATGCGCGTAGCCGTAGTTTTTCACAAAAATCCATTTGCCGCTCCGACTGGAATTGATCTGGTTCGGTTGAGAGCTATTACCTCAGGTTTGATCATCAGGGGAATTGAGACGAATGTAATAGCGCCCGTACAACATTCAGGCATGTTGGATGGTAACATCCCTGTATATGGTTTGAATCATTTTCAAGAGTCAGCGCCTTACGACATTGTTAAGACTTGTTACCATGATTCTATTAAACTTGTCCCAACCAAGAACAAAAACATAGTTTCTCGCATAGTGAGGGTTGTAGATAGCACGTTCCCGGAAAGGGACAACTTTTTCAGAACCAAGCTTTTGGAGTGTCAGAAATTAATTTGCGATAGGGCCGTCATTGTCATATTTAACAATGAGGAAAATAGATCGAGGTGGATAAAGTTCTACGGTGGGTCGGCTCAGACTGAGATAGTCCCTACCGGTTGCCCTCTGGTCATTCCCCCCCCTATCAGAAATCCTTACCATACCCATAAGAAGATCCTGTTGTTTCTGGGAAGCGTCGCGGCGGTCAGAATACTTCATATGTTGAATCAGTTGGCGGAATATATGACCGACGTTGCAGAAATTCACCTTGTTGGGCTGAACAAGGCCGGTATGTACGGAGCCGGCTCCGGTTGCGAATTGAGCCCACTAATAGTCAATCATGGGCAAAAACCTGAACACGACACCTGGGATTACATTTATCATGCTGATGCGGGGCTGGCTTTCGCTACGGGCCCTCAACCTTTTGACAACGATATGTCTAAAATCTATAGCTATCTGCGAGGCGGATTACCTATTCTTTCTGAAGAACCAATTTTGAATAATGAGTTAGTGGTGGGGCTTCAGTACGGATCTGTGTTCGGCTATGGAGACTTAGCGGCCCTAATTTCACGTTGTAGAACCTTGTTGATCAATCCCCCGATACAAAAAAAGGACCACGTCATGGAGCGGATGGCCGCAGATTATTCTTGGGATAGACGTGTTGACCGATATATTGAGTTGTTTAAACAGCTTGTTGGACATGGTTTTTGATTGAAAATTTCTTAAGGCTAATGAAATGAAATTAGTTCTTGTTAGGCCTCCTTTTTACTCATTGTTCGGGGTTACCACCCCTAAAATGAAGACTTACCCTCTAAATCTTTTATACCTTGGCTCGTATGTCAAAAAGAATACTGATTGGGATGTGATCATATTTGATGCGGAAAATGTAGCTAATAAAGATGACGACTCCCCGGTTCTCTCCGGATCCGACCCTGAATTGGTGATGAACGCTCGAATCCCTAGAATGGAAGCTTTACTCAATAACCCTGATCACCCGTTTTGGGATCTCATTGAATCTGAAATCATATCCTATGCGCCTGATCTTGTTGGTATAACCTGTAACTCGGGAAACATGGATACCGTGCGCATAATGGTTAATCGGTTGAGAAGACGAAACATTTCTGTGGTTCTTGGCGGGAGTCATCCTACTGCGTTGCCTGAACAAAGCCTGCTTTATACATCCGCAGATATGGCGGTAGTCGGCGAGGGTGAACTTGCCCTAGTTGGTTTACTTCGAGCGCTTGAAGGCAAGATGGATCTGTCTGTTGTTAAATCATTGGCGTGGAAGCAAAACGGCGAGATTAGAATTAATCCAAAGGCTGGCTTGATACCTGATATAAACACATTGCCAATACCAGACAGGTCATTGATCCAGAGAAATAGATATTATGGTGAAGTCTTAATGACAGGGAGGGGATGCCCCTTTAATTGCGCATACTGCGCGTCCCGCAACATCTGGGGTCGAAAAACACGCCTAAGATCTGTAGATTCTATAATCGAAGAACTGACTACCATAAAATCCGAGGCGGACAAAATGCCTGGCGATTATCAAACAAAACCTGTTAGCGAGGTTTTCAAAGATCGAGATAACTGCTACGAGCGACCGGGAAAGTGGGTCGTAAAAATTCTGGATGATACGTTCACTGTGGTGAAATCTAGGACTCTAGAGCTTCTTGACGCCATAATCGCAAGCAATCTGAATTGCTTCGAGTTTACGGGTGGAGTCAGAGCGGATACCTTAGACAAAACGCTAGTAAGAAAAATGCGAGATGCAAATTTCAAGCGTGTAACCCTGGGAGTTGAAAGTGGAAGCCCTAGAATCCTCAAGTCTATTAGAAAGGGAGAAAACAATGATCATGTCAAGAGCGCGGTGAGGATGCTCAGAGACGAGGGCATTATGTCTCACGCCTTTTTCATGATAGGTTTCCCTGAAGAAACTAAAGAAGATATAGAATTGAGCAAGAGGCTCATTCTTGAAGCGCAACCGGATCATGTTGAAATCAACATGGTCACTCCGTACCCTGGAACAGACCTCTTCCCGAAGATAATTAAAGATGACCCGGCCAGTATTGATCGTTGGTATCGGTGGTTCCACCAGGGCCTTGCAACACATTCCGAGACATTAGGATACGATTTGGATGAGGCTTATAAAAATTTTCTTGAGTTCGCGAAAGATTATCACGCTTCGAGACAACGCGGCTCATGAGGAGTAAAATCAAGCACTAAAGATGCCGATTCAGCCAAATTGCTTTGTTTATTGCTAAGTTGCGGGGGTATTTGGCGCATGGCTTACTTTTCTTATCCGCATCTTCCTGTAGAAAGGCCTGCAAAGAATGGGCGATATAGAAATAATTCCGGTTCGAACAAGGAATGATCTGAAAAAATTTATCAACCTGCCCTGGTCGATTTATCCGTCTCAAAGCAATTGGGTCCCCCCTCTTAAGAGTGACCTTAAGAGACTCTTGAATACCCAAAAACATCCGTTTTGGGAGTTCTCCAAACGTGAATTGTTCATCGCAGAGAGAGACGGTAAGCTAATCGGAAGGATCGCTGCCATAGTCGATGAAAATTATAACGAATACCATAAAGAAAAAATGGGGACCTGGGGGTTTTTTGAATGTTTTAATGACCATGAAGC
>JAPLJJ010000192.1 GCA_026388665.1 Deltaproteobacteria bacterium | reverse complement strand
TTGGTGGGTTAACAAGAATATGCTCCCGGCTTTGCCGGGGGGCATTTAACTCAAGAATGACAAAACTATAGTATTATGCCAGAATCAGCGATATATGATGACCGGATCGAAATCGATCGCACATTCAAATTGACTATTCCCGCTCACCGTCAAAACAAACGGTCCACTTTTGCCCACATATTAAAACAAGCAAGACTAACAGTAGATCAGTTCAATGAATTGTTGTAAGCATGCCGTCGTAGGCGCCAAAAATATTTTGGATAGTTTTCAAAATTGACATTCCAGGAAACTGAAACCGAGCCGAACGAGTTGGTTTGCGTGTGGTCCCCAGAATTAATCTAACCGCAGAAATCAGGAACAGCAAAGGGGAAATTTGCTCGAAAGCCACTGGAACATATGTTTTAATGGATCCGGAAAGATTCAGACTCGCAGTTCAAAAATAGGATATTCCAGCTTGGTAGCGGCGTCCACAGCTACTAGGGCGATTGTCAAGGCCACCTGAACCAGTGGCTACGCAGCGGTCTACCTAACGAAATCTACTCCCCGTATATTCGCCGGCAATCCGCTCTCACCAGGTCCGCTATCCGCCGAGAATCATCGGAATAAAGCTGAATTGAATCAAAATCAGGCACGAATAAGAGCTTCTGCATCAAGAGTCCATCATCATCGAACCACTGGGGAAGCAGCCCTCCCAGGAAAAAACCTCTTGCCTGAAGGACTTTCACCACCTCCCCTATCCAAGGTGAGGTTAGTTTAAGCCATAACTGAATGACGATGGAACCCTTTTTCACAGCTTCGGATTCCAAGTCCGACATACGTTCAGCAAAGTCTGAACCAGTTTCATGAAAAGCTATGCGCGCTACCTTTGCAAAATCGAAGAGATCCATGTCAGATCGGGAAACAGTGTGCCTGGGAGGTAGAGACGTTGATTCAGAAAAAGCGCGACCCAAAGAGAATTTTTCATACATAAATCTCAGAGCAACATTGTAGGTCTTTGGTAAAAATATTTTCTGGGGGATGTTCCGGTATAGACGAAAGAATAACAAAGTGCTGACCCTGTGAGAAGTCACGCCCTCACCCGAATATGCCTCTCCGGGCATCAAACCGACTTCCAGCGCCGTGGCGTTAAAATGATATTTGAGCCCTTCTTTCTGCATGTGTACGTGGCTGGTTACAGGCTCACCAAAGACGGTGTGCATACCTAATTTTGGAACTACATTGTCGACCATGAATTGCTCAATGGCGCCAGATACGCCCTTACTTCGCCATTCCTTAAGAACCAGACCAACCCCCCATTCGTACGCTCCCAGACTTGGGGCTGAACGAAAAAGGTTGTGAATACCTATGATTTCTTTGTCCGAGGACCTCGCAACAATGCTGTAATAGTCTCCTTCCTGATTTGCTTTGACGAGTTGAACCGGATCATAGAACATTTTGATGGGATACTCCTCGCCATGTACAGACCGGAACAGACGTGCGACACCCTCAGCATCCTCCGGGCAAAAAAGACCTACCTCAAAAGTTCCTTTGATTATGTTGGATGGATTCTGAACAGGGATTTCCATGGTTCTTCATTTATACCTTTCAAGAGCAATTTACTTAAGGTCAATCATTAGAACACCTTGGGTTGGCGGTCAACGCAATAAATTGCTTGTATAAATTCATGTAACCAATCCAGTTCCAATCCGGTCCCCACTGTATTCTTGACGCCTGTTCAGCTTACCGTAGGAAATTGTCATCATCATATATCATATTTCAAGTGTTCTTTCAGATTTACACCGTCCATGTAAAAAATTCCTTAGTAATTCCAGAAGCTTTGAGCATACAAACACACCTTCTAAAATTTGTTCAATCAATATAAAAAATTTATTACATTAGTCCTTATTTGGTCCCAGACAAAAAGAAACGTTTACAAGAAATGCTTGACGAAATAATTGATGACAAAACAGATAAAACTAAAGAGTGACCATAAATATCTATAGGGAGTGGCCGGAAAACAAATGCTCGAGAAACCGAAAAACGAGTTATTTAGTCCCGTATTATGCAACAATGTCGTTTATCAGATGAAGATTACTCTTAAAGGGGTGAAGCCACCATTATGGAGAAGAATTCAGGTCAACAGCAACATTACTCTCAAGGCTTTTCACAGGACAATACAAGTAGCCATGGGTTGGGGCAATGGACATCTTCACGAATTCAACATCCATGGACTGTCGTACAGTAATGATGGGGACGGTGTTGGGTCCGATGAGAAGAGAGTCCGTTTGAACCGATTGAACCTGAAAGAGAAGGACAAGTTTGTTTATGTTTATGACTCCGGAGACACATGGGAACACGCGATTCGAGTAGAAAAGATTCTACATGTAGATGAAAAGTTTCAATATCCGATTTGCATTAAAGGTGAACGCTCCTGTCCACCTGAGGATTGCGGCGGGACAGAGGGTTATTCGGAACTCCTAGAGGTTCTCAGCGACCCATATCACTCTGACCATGAGGAAAGTATAGAACGGGTAGGAGTGGATTTCGAGCCGGAGATGTTTGATGTTGAGAAAACGAACTGGAGACTAAGAGCTATCCGAAAGTAATTTGACAGACGTCAAGAATGTCGTTGTGCTTCCTGCGGGAGGTTCTGATTCTCCGAGTCCGGGGCGTTTCGAATCTAAGTAGGATGAATCGGGATGTTTTTACCGTGTCGGGGTTTCATTACTGGTAAAAGTCGCTTTAGTGGACTTATATGGGATATCTTTCAGAATTAACGACACAGGACAAAACTTTCAGCAACTTCTGCACATGTTAGCGAGAGGAGAATCAGCGGATGAGAACTAATCCAATAGCCTTCGGGTTGCTAATCGTATTTTGCTTGCTGGTGAGCGTCCACGGATCTCTTGCTGGAAGTGGATACG
>JAPLJJ010000073.1 GCA_026388665.1 Deltaproteobacteria bacterium | reverse complement strand
TTCATGCTGACCGAACACGGTAACGAGCCGCTTCCCGAGAGTTTCAAGGGTGGAGAGATTGGTAAGACGCCCATTGATGAAGCATCTTGATCGCCCGTTCTGATGAATTCTGCGGGAGATTATAAATTCACCCGAATCTTCAATTTCGAGTTCAAGATCTTCTGGGATAAGGCTTTTATCCGTAAGCTCAAAAAGGGCCTCTACTCGAGTCTCTTCAGCGCCGGTTCTTATGAAATCCTGGCTTCCCCTAGCGCCAAGAATTAGACTGAGCGCCCCGATCAAGATCGATTTGCCAGCGCCCGTCTCGCCGGTCAGAACATTGAAACCCTCCTGGAATTCAACCTCAATCTCATCTATGATCGCAAAATTATTTATTCTTAAATACCTTAGCATACTTCCAAAAGTATCAAGCGTCGTGCTTCAGGAAATCCTGTTGAAATGTTGCGTTTATCTGACTAATCCCAATTTTGCCTCAAGCGCTTCAAAATAGCCCCTTGTCCTGGACTTAATTATTATGAACGGAATCGAAGACTTTTTGATCCTAATTCTATCCCCTAACTTTAGATCACGTGAGGTATGCCCATCTATTGTAACCTTGAAGGTATCGCCCCTTTCAAGAACCAGCTCAACTGTTCGGTCGGCCGGCGCGAGGAGTGGTCGAGTAAGCCCGAGATATGGACAAATAGGTGTAATTAGCATGGCTTCAACGTCCGGATGAACCAGAGGCCCATTCGCCGCGTAAGAATAAGCGCTCGACCCGACCGGAGTCGCGATGATGACACCGTCCGCCCTGAGTTCCACGTCTCTGGAAGCCCCTAAATTCAATCGGATATCGATGATCCTGGCTACACCACTCCAGTGGATCACAACCTCGTTTAATACTCTTATCTTCTGGTTGTCCGGGAGAGTAGCCTCAAGCATCATCCTTTCCGCGAAAATTGATTTCCCCTCAAATGCGGATCGAAGTTCGGAACAAGCTTCTTCAGGAGAAATTTCAGCTAAGAAACCTACCCTCCCGAGATTTACCCCTAAAACAGGAACAGCTTTCTCATTTAACAGCGCCGCTACCCGCAGTATCGTCCCATCACCGCCAAGGGCAACAATGAGATCAGCCTCATCAGCAATGGCGCCGGTGGGTTGGGCTTTCCAACTAGCGTCCGCATCGGAAAATGATTCTTCGACTAATGTTTGCCTTCCAGAGTCGGAAATGATTTGGGAGATATCTCGAGCTAACTCTAACGCCTTGGCATGTCCGCTCTTCAAAACTAGTCCGACCTTGCGCATAATCGCCCCGCCGTGACCAATTAGTAAAACGTTGATATTGAGTACCATGTTTCTTGGTTAAAATCTAGGGAAATAGACGGAATCCTCACGACTGACTGATCTCTCTTGATGACTTCAGGACAATCGTATAGGCTGAAAATGATTCAAGTCTGTTGGGCAAGCAAATTGGAACGCCCTGTCAACGCGAAGAGAAATGTAATGGATCTGTTTCAAAATGATGACCTTACGTTCAAACAACGGCCACTCGCAGACCGTATCCGGCCCCAAAGATTAGAAGAATTTGTAGGTCAGGAACGCTTGCTCGGCCCTGGAAAGGCGTTGACCAAAGCCATCGAAGGTGGGCGTTTGTTTTCCATGCTTTTTTGGGGACCACCGGGAGTAGGGAAAACCACCCTTGCCCAAATAATAGCTAGTCGCTCCGGTTCAAAATTTCATTCCTTTTCGGCTGTTACGGTTGGTGTAAAAGAAGTAAAAGAGGTGGCCCAACAGGCGCGGGAAGATCTGAAGTTTTCAGGCATCAGGACTATTCTGTTCCTTGACGAAATACATAGATTCAACAAGGCCCAGCAGGATTATTTGCTTCCGCATGTCGAAAAAGGAGACCTGACACTAATTGGAGCCACGACGGAGAACCCGAGCTTTGAAGTCAATTCGGCCCTTTTATCCAGGCTTAGGGTCTTCATTCTGGATCCGTTAGAGCCGGAGGATATAGAGACGATCATTAACAATGCGTTGAAAGATGAAGATCGTGGTCTTGGGAAATACAACATCGAGATAGAGGGTTCTGCGAGGAATTTGGTTGTATCACTGGCCGGCGGCGACGCGAGGACGGCCCTGAACATATTGGAAGCGTCAGCAAACCTAGTGGAGATGAACAATCAAAGCGTTATCGACGCGATGTCAGTTCAGGAAGCCGCTCAGAGAAGGAATCTCCTGTACGATAAAGAAGGAGAGCAGCATTACAATCTCATAAGCGCGTTGCACAAATCACTTCGTGATAGCGATCCGGATGCCGGGCTGTATTGGATGGGACGTATGATCGAGGCGGGCGAAGATCCTCTTTACATAGCAAGACGGCTCGTAAGATTTGCGAGCGAAGATGTTGGATTGGCGGTCCCACAAGCTCTGGAACAGGCCGTGGCGGCATTCCAGGCTTGCCGTTATGTGGGGCTCCCGGAATGTGCCCTGGCTTTGGCTCAAATTGTTGTGTATCTGGCGCTCGCTCCAAAATCCAATTCTCTGGAAGCCGCTTACATAGCTGTCAAAGAGGAAATCAAACGATCAGGGTCTTTACCAACTCCACTACACATTAGAAACGCCCCGACAGCACTCATGAAACAGATTGGATACGGCAAAGGATACAAATACGCTCACGATTTTCCAGACGCCCTCGTAGATCAAGAACACATGCCTGAACAGCTAAAGGGCAAGAAATTTTATAATCCGACAGATCGAGGTTTTGAGAAAACGTTAAAGGAACGCTTGGACGCGAAACGTGAATCAAAAGAGTAATACTGCTTCATGGGAAATTTTGAAACTTTATCCGACCAAGAATTAGTTACCGCTGCAGGGCGCGGGTCCCAGGCTTATTTCGGTGAACTCGTCGATCGGCATACAACCCTGGCCTACAGGGTGGCCAGATCGATAACCGGTTCCCACGAAGAGGCTGAAGATGTCGTTCAAGAAACCTTTCTCCGAGCTTTCAAGAATCTCGACAAGTTTGATGAATCCAAATCCACATTCAAGACATGGTTGCTGACTATCGCGAGAAACCAGAGCATTAACATAATAAATTCCTTGAGGAGGAAAACGCTGAAATTTTTCAGTGATCACGATGACGATGATCCAGAGATCGAATTCTCCTCAAACCCGCTTTCGCAACAACCACGAGACGCCGAGGAATTGCTGTCCATAAAACAGCAATTCTACGCAATGGACAAGGCCTTGAAAAAATTGCCTGAAAGGCAAAGGACCGCGCTATTGTTAAAATCCCAGGAAAACATGAGTTACGACGAAATAGCAGCCGTAATGGATGTTTCGGTTTCGTCGGTCGAATCACTAATCTTCAGGGCAAGAAAAAAGATGATTGAACTCGTGGAAAGATAAAAGATTTCCGCGGGTTCTGTGTCGGTTCCGGGTATAAGATATTGGAGGGACAGACCATGAGTCACCTTGATTACCAAAAGCGAATTTCATTGTTACAGGACGGTGAGTTAAACGAATCTTCCGCTAGGGATTTGCTCGCGCACTTAACGGAATGTCCCGATTGTATGCGAGTCTATGAAGATATGGGGTCCTTGAATGGTACGTTGGCGACAGTAAAACTCTCGTTACCTGATGGTTCTCTGGCAAGTAAGGTTAAGGCCGGAATCGCCGTTGGCCGACGCGAGTTTGGATACAGTTGGAATTTTGTCCTCCTAAAGCAGGTTCCTGTCTGGGCTTTGATCGCAATCCTGGCAGTAGGGGTTGGGAACATAGCGGGCAAGACGTTAACTGACGCACTGAGTGGCCAGGATTCCACTCCGAAGCTGGAGTCTCTGCTTCAGGATAATGGAGAGTCTCTCACTGACGTTGTGCTTGATTTCGGACAAGGGGAGAACTCACAATGAAAAAGGCATTTTTTGTGGGTCTACTAATTTTTTCCCTACTAGTAAACATTTCGGTTGGAGTTGTTATAGCTAGGCACTGGTGGCACGTACAGAAAAGAACAGTAATAAACCTCACCGAATGCCCGGCTCTTTCCAGTGACGACGTTCAGAAAATTTCACAAACTTGGTCCGGTCCCGCGAAACTAGGGATAATGCAAACGCGACGGGAACTCCTGAGCAAGAAAGCAGAGGTCCTTGATTTAATTGCGGCGAATCCAGGTGATTTAAAACCTGCGGAAAACGCCATCCGAGAAATGATCAACCTTCGTTCTTCGCTCGAACAAAAGACCCTAGATCGAATCAGTCACACCATGGCGTCTCTGGAACCGGAAAAACGTATGGCGTTCCTCGAGTTTCTGAAAAACAGGACATGTACAATGAAGGGCCCTGGTAAAGGTTTTGGCAAGAGAGGCGGGCCAGGCTGCTGCCCACCGGATGAAGGGGCTCGAACCGGCCCAGGGATGTAATCATACACCCAAGAGAAGCGGACTAAACAATCCGCTTTCTTTTTTTGCGCGGGTTTTTCCAGTCCGGTCGGTATTAATTAACGAGACCGATGAAATATTGATAGTCATCGAAAACGAAAAAAGGAGAAATTATTCAAATGAGAAGTTCGAAAATGATGCTGAGCTTAGTCGCTGCGATGACATTGCTGGTAGCCTCGACAGTATTCGCCGCCGGCCCATGCGGCAATTGTCCGGGATTTGGAGGCGGTAAAGGTATGGGCCCCGGCGCAGGGTTAGCGCAAATTGATAATCTTACAAAAGACCAGAAAGACCAGTTTAACGGTTTAAGGACTGAGTTTCTGAAGAAGCAGGAAGCGTTACGTACACAGAAGGCTCAAAAGAGGATCGAATTGATGGATCTCGCGTCCAAGACGCCTCAGGATGAGGCCGTTATACAGAAGAAAAAAGAGGAAATATGGGCCCTTCAGGACCAGATGAGAAATGAAGGAAGGGCTTTCGGCACGAAGATCCGTGCGTTGTTGACCCCTGAACAGCGAGAGAAATTAGGCGCAGGAATGGGCGGTGGCCGTGGATGCTGTGGTCAAGGAGCCGGCGGTGGCAGAGGCATGATGGGAATGGGATCTGGACATAGAAGCTAAGCTACTTTATATCTGATCCTGACATTCTACAGAGGCCCGGACAAAGCGTCCGGGCTTTTTTTATTGGCCACGAATAATACTGTTTTGCTTAACAATTAGTCATATGGGCAAGGAAGGGGGTCGCCTGAACGAAGATTCGACGGCCCTGCGTCGCTCGTAGTGAGGCAGGCTCCCTTCCTTGCGCTCCAGTCTGGTTAGTTATTGAAACTTGGTATTATGCTCCACTACCGTATTCTTCCAGATCCAGCGTAACCTTTTCATAACCTATTTTTTTGAACTCCTTACAGATAAGCCTTCTCATTCTCTGGTCGGACGAAATTTTC
>JAPLJJ010000228.1 GCA_026388665.1 Deltaproteobacteria bacterium | reverse complement strand
ATTAGGAGTCTCTCTTATAAAGACGCAGAACTGGTTCACCGGCGTCATTCACCCCCGAGGATGGCTTTGGTGGAGTGTTCCTCTTCACCTTCCTGTTCGTGTTCATCTTCGTCGTCGTCTCCCATTACCTGAATTACTGTGCCTTTTTCTTCATCGTCATCGTCAGGATCCGTGCCTTCAATACTATCGAGCCGATCCAGAAGTTTAGACTCTCTCGCTTCAAATTCTTCTTCAGTAATCGAACCGGATTCGAGGCTTCTGTATAATTTCTGTAGTTCTATAGTAATGTTCTCGGCTTCATTTGCTTGTTCCTGCTCCGCTGCCTCTTGAATTTGCTCGCAAATCCATACGAAGCCCTTCATTGGAGCCATCAAGATGTCATCAACGATGAACATGTTTTTGTCTCCGTTGAAACAAGCAGGGAACAGTTTTCACTTAACTTCCAGGTCTACAAAATTGTGCGGGGCCCACGGGCCGTTGTAATCAAAAGCAAAGTTGTCATCAAAAAGACTTGCAGCCTTGAAGACCCCATCTTCGAGCTTTTCAACCGCGTCTCTGTCCACAAGGCAGGCTAGATTCATGATGTCACGTTCATCTCCGCATTTGTTCCTTTTAATTTCCGAGCAACAGGCGGCGAGAACTTCTGTCACCGTTTCCACGTGTTGGTCTCTGGCTGATTCAAGAATATTTTGGAAAAGGCGACCCAGTTCAATTTTTTCGTCCTGGGTTGCTTCTCTGTTTGGTCGTAAGAATTCATCACGAGCTATACGAAGCTCCTCATAGGTTCTGACCAGGTATTCAAAGATGTTAGGGACATCGAGGTTAACTCTTAGTCCCATTTCAACTTTGCCTGAAATCCTTTTCAGGGCTTTTGATATTGCAGATCCGTTTTGGTCAAGAAATTTTTTGACTGCCGCGGACCCGTCGGAGATGTTTCCGAATACCATAGGGAGAAGGTCTCCCTGATCGAGGAGAGTTTTCAAGACCAATTGGTGAGCCGCGAAGTTTTTGCGTTCAGGGCGTATTTTGCCAATGGGTATATCACTCACAACAGCGGAGGCCTGGCCGCCGCATATTGCGTAAACTTTCGCGCCGTTAAGCCCAATCGGCCCAAAGGACCGCTCCTGAGCGCCAGGAATGATGGCGTACATATAACGGCCGGCTTTACCGGGGATACTTGTGACTTTTTTCATCATTCAAAGGCTCCTGTCCGGCTTGGTAATTAAGGAATCAGGCCTGCTTTCCCCTCATTTTCCCTGGGAGCGATGCTTCGAAGGTCTGGACCGGACTCTCCATGGAAGCCAAACGAATCGCTTTTATCATTCCCTCTACGGTTTTTATCTGTAAGAGGCCGCCGCACACATAACACTTGACTGGGCCTTCAAAATCATCGTAGGCGTCATCCAGATAAATAGTGTGACCACATGAAACACAGTTAATTTTCATTTTGATAATCCTTCTCTATTGCTGGAATTCAACGTCCAAGGACCCTTTTTTTTAACCCACATTGGGTCCCTGCCTGGAACCAGATTTTCCAATCCTTATTCGCCATGCGTTTTGCGTGGCCCATTTTGATCCGCCCCCAATCAAAGGAGCTTAGAGGAGCCGCTACGGCATGTCTCAAGGACCGATAACTCTTTATTTCCGAGCTGGTTTTAATAGCATTGGCTGTTTTTATCTTGATCATGATTCACAACCCCCTTTTCGGGAATTACAAAGCGCACTCTTGATGGGCGCTATTAGTACCTTATTTTGAAGCCATTCTTATCTCTGTCGCCGCCATTACCTGAGAACCTGTCCGGTACAACGCCGTTTCTATGGCGAGTTCCGTCATTTCTTGAGAGGAGTCCCTGCTTCCTATCCTGATTTTCGCCAAGTTTCTTGAGTATTATGCTTTTCTCAGCTTCAATGTCGTTGATCCTGGAATCGATGTTTCGGATCCGCGCCAGAGCGCTGTTCCTTTCCTTCTCCCTGCGAGCTTTTTCCATCTCGAGGCAGCTTATTTTCATGTAACCCAGATAAGGAACCCCGCCGGCGTCAACCCTCCCGGAGTAGGTGCGAATATCTCGAACATTTCTAATATCCCCTGATCGGCGTATACCCATTTTTTACTCCAATCTTAATCTACAGTCACCGGCCTTATTGTAGTTTTTCTCTGAGCCTTATTTTTGCGACAGACCCTCTTGATGATCTCTTTGATCTTTTCAGGCATGAGGGATTGCCCTGATCTGGTAACCTTTACGGTGTCCGTGTTTAATACATCCTGGCAAACCCAGTCAAAGGTAGGGTCATTCTCATGAGCCCTGGCGCCCAGGTGAGCTATCACTTTTCCAATAGCTATACACGCCCGTATTGTGGGTCTATGGTTGTTTACCCCAACCATGCGAAGCTCTCTAATGATGTCAACAATGGTTTCCGCGTCTGATCGAGGAATTCCGCATTTTGACGTTGTTATCTGAATTTCGGTTTCTCGATCATAATGATCAACGTTTATTGTGATCAGACGGTCAAGAAGCGCGTCCTGAGTTTTATGCACGCCTGCGTATTCTTCCGGGTTAGACGTAAATATCGCCCTAAACGCGGAGTGAACTTCGAGGTAGCCTTCACCTGTACGGCGCATACTGGGAAGATTCAGAATTTTTTCCTCAAGGACGCTCAACAGGACGTTATTGGCTTCCGCTCGAGATCGTGTGAATTCATCATAAATCAGAGTATATCCTTCTCGACACGCTGTTGTTAATCTATTGTCGACCCACAAGCTGCGCATCTCTTCTTCGGTTCGCACGACGGAATGAATATAATTATCGATAAGTTTGGACTTGCGATAACCGGAATCGCGGCCAACCAGGTCCGAACTCCCGAATTCGTCATCCCCATGAATCAAGATGACTGGTCTTTCGCGTGCAGCCGCCAGATGGAAAGCAAGCGTCGTCTTGCCTGTGCCGGCCGCGCCTGCGAAATGGATTGAATAGCCAACGCTCAGATAGGCCATAGCCTTATCCGCCAAATTGCGTACGTGCGATGTATAGACAAACTGCTCACTAGCTTGGGGGACAACGTTATCATCATCATTTTTGATGATTTCGGATCTAAGAGCTTCTATATTTTCCAGGCCTCCCATGACCATTACTCCCTTTTTGCCACCTGAATTTTATTGATCGGCCGTCCACTCCTGAACGTGGAAAAACTTTCGGTAAGATATCTGCTCAGCCGAAAGCGAATCAGCCTGCGATAATAAATCCTTTGCCGCGGCATTTGAGACAATCGAGATAAGAATTGGATGAATCGTCACCTGAACCGTTGCAATCCTGGCATGTGACAATTGGTTCCGATGGTAACGGCACATAGCCTTTGCCGCTGCAGCTTGTGCAGGTAAACGTCATGATAGCCCCTGTTCCCTCACAGTGAGGACAAGCCCTGTATGGTTTGGGAACATCAACGACCCTTTTGACATTAGACACGCTGCCTACGGACTGCCACGACATAATGCCGAAAGGGTCTTTCCCTGCGCCTCCGCAGAATGAACAGGTTATTTCACTCATGGTTTTTCTCTTGTTGGCCTAGCGTTGGCCATCGATTTTGATCAGTGTCATAATCCGATGGCCTTGGCTTGACCAATGTTTTTCATTTCTTGTCTTTTTTCATGCCTGACAATGATTGCGCTTGAGCTTTAGATCTCTCGGCCTCTGCTCTTGATCTTGCCTCCTCTAAAGCCTTGGCTTTGTGTTCGGCCTCCACACGAGCCTTTCTTTCGTGATCCGCTTTGGCTCGTTGTTCAGCCATCAACTTAGCTTTACGTCCTTGAGGAGACACGGTTGCCCATGCAGCCCGCGCGCCTGTTAAATCGTCGACGTTAACTTTTCTCATCGCGCCGACACTATTTTCCAACTTGTTTACGAACTTGTTCCTGTCCGCCTTCGTCACCTTGGCCATTTTTGTGTGTTCGGCCTTGAACCCGTCCATCATCACTTTCGTTTCTTTGTTCTTAGCGTTGACGAACCGGGTTACGTCAGCAACGAAAATGGCGTTCTCTCGCTTCGTGGCCTCGCCCATCGCCTTTCGGTCCTTGTTGTAACCGGTCAGAAGACCGGACACATGGTTGGCCACGTCTGAAACGAACTCAACGTTTGCCTTTTTAGTATTGGCAGCCATTTCCGCATGGGCTTTATCAAAGGCATTCAGGAAACCGCTAACTTCCGCATCCAGACTTGATACGAATTTTACTCGATCGGCTTTGGTCCGAACCGACATATTCTTGTGATCTTTCCGGAACCCAGACCTCATCGTAGAAACCCCGGTTTTCATTTCCTTGGTTTCTTTGTCGAGTTGAGACCCGAAAACCTTACGAGAGTCCCGCAAGGTTTCAATCTCTCCGCACAATCTGGAGATGTCGTCAGTCAGTTTGCCCATTACTCCTCCTCTATGTAATTAACCCGACTGACTTCCCAACCTTTTTCTGTTGAATTAGGCTGCTTGTTAGTGTCGGGTTTCGCCGGACCCCAAAGCTTCGGGGGTAGCTAGGGTAGCTCCCCCCATAGCCGTTGGGATTCTAGAGGCAGTTGCCTCACGCAGGAGCGGCGGCGCTGGCTGTGAGACCAATAGCTTCGGCGTATTTCAGGTAGGTCTCGACTGATGCGATGACAACCCTCGCCTCGATTGAGAGCAGCTCGATACCAACTAACGAGACCTTCACCCACGCGTCGATCACAATACCTTTGTCCAGAATCCTGTCCACAACCTCTGCGAGGCTGGAAGAATCGGTTGATTTTTGTATCTTGGCCATTTTCGTCCCTCCATTTGTTTAGTTTCGCCTAACGGCTTTTGATGGTTTGGCATGCCTGCCCTCGTAAGTGCTAGATCCGTGCCATAATGAACTGCGCCCAAATGTCATCTCGACGAAGCACAGCGAGGAGAGATCTGTCCAGGCCGCTTAATAAATTTGTCCTTACAGTCGAAATGACACAGAGGGGAGTAGCAGGCATCGCATCGCCACTGAAACCCGAGGCGGCGCATTGTGTTATCTCGAGGAACAAAGTGACGAGAGATCTATTCCAGCGGCAAGATAGATTTCTCACTTCGTTCGAAATGACAACACTCGTGATTGTCT
>JAPLJJ010000231.1 GCA_026388665.1 Deltaproteobacteria bacterium | reverse complement strand
CCCAACAATCGGTCCATCCGTCGAGATGCAAACCGCCGGTTAAGACGACCCACAGGATCACAACCAACAATGCGCAAACCCTTTGTGGGAAAAAAATGGAGCACAGACCATAAAACATGGTCAATACAATACCAATAATAGCTCCGACCACGGGAAAGGCCCAGGATGACCTTCCGATATCAATCATGTCAGGAGCAGGGGAAACCGGTATGCGAAATAACGTGAGAAAACCTAGGGCAATTTTCAACTCACGCAGCGATGTGTTTGAACGAATTCCGTATGACAAATATCTCTCCTCTACATTTTCAGAAGCCTGATGTCGAATTCTTTAAGATGCTAAAGAAGTTGCTGAACATGAGATTAGCGCACGAAAGAAGCTGACGCTCAATTTCGTCCATCCTCTTGAGAATGGCGGCCTGTTCGGGAGTGCCTGAAAACCACTCGGACAGCATCTCCCGAGTAACTTCCACATGGAATTGAAGACCGTAAGCTGATCCAAATCTCAGCGTCTGGTGGGGGCATAGACTGGAAGACGCGAGTAATCCACCGCCTTTGGGAATCTCGAACATGTCACCATGCCATTGGAGGACTTCAAATTCGTTCGGTAAACCGAGTAAGAGCCTGTCTGAGCGTCCTAAATCGGTTAATCTGATTTTGAACCACCCGACTTCCTTCTCAGGAGATCGAACTACCCTGGCCCCTGCCGCTTTGGCAATCATCTGGGCACCAAGACAGACCCCAAGTATAGGGATTTTCAAATGTAATGCTTTTCTTAATAAATAGGTTTCGTCGCGCAAAAAAGGATGCTTCTCCTCTTCGTACACGTTCATGGGGCCGCCCATAGATATTATTCCATCAAATTCCAATGCGTCGGATGGGATTCTGACACCGTCGCAAAGCCGGATAATTTTTGTTCCAACACCTCTGGAGGATAAGAAAGAGCCAATGGTTCCAGGCCCCTCGGATGCATAATGTTGGAGTATCAGTACGTTCACTTTTCTTTTCCTTTTCTTACATAATTCGTGTGTCGATTCGTTATAGGAAGACGCCTGTCCTTACCAAACGCTTTTGGCGTGATTTTTACTCCAGGTGGCGCCTGTCTTCTCTTGTATTCATTCAAATCAACCATTCGCGCAACTTCTCGTACAACATCCTTCGGGTATCCGAGAATCTCGTCGCACGATTTGTCCTCTTCCACGTATGCCTTCAAGATCGGGTCCAAAATGCCGTATGGCGGTAACGAGTCCTCGTCTTTTTGGTTCGGCCTAAGTTCTGCTGTTGGTGGTCTTCTTACGATTGATTCGGGAATAATATCTCTACCTGCTTTTTTATTCACATATTCGGACAGTTCGTAGACCAATGTCTTGGGGACGTCTTTGATAACGGCGAACCCACCGGCTGTGTCCCCATACAGAGTGCAATAACCGACCGCTGTTTCGCTCTTGTTTCCCGTAGTTAGGACGAGCCAGCCAAATCTGTTGGAGAGCCCCATCAGAATAGCGCCCCTAATCCTGGCCTGCAGGTTCTCTCCTTCCAGTCCTATTGAACCGGAACCGAAAGGACCCTGGAGGGCCCTTAGATAACTGGTGAGGATGTCCGCGATCGGAACGGTGATCAGTTTGATACCCAGATTCTCAGCGAGAAGACCAGCGTCGGAGAATGTTTCAGTTGATGTGAACTCGGATGGCATCGTTACACCTATGACATAATCCGCTCCAAGCGCTTCAACTGCAATCGCGGCAGTCAGCGCCGAATCTATGCCACCGCTGAGACCGATAACAACGCTCTTGAACCCATTCTTTCGAACGTAATCGCCAACTCCAAGTGTTAGAGCCTGAAAGATCTCCTCGACATCCCCGAGTTCCTCGGAAACAATGATGGGAGCCGGTGTTAGCATGCGCCTATTAGTAATAGGAGCAATTTCTATACATGGATGGCCCATATTCCAGACCGTGTCGGGTTTCGGCTTCGGGGAAATCTCAATATCAGTGACAAGAAGGTCCTCTCTGAAACGAGCCGCTGAAGCGATCAGTCCCCCGTTTTTGTCAACAACGAAACTACCGCCGTCGAAAACCAACTCGTCCTGCCCGCCGACCAAATTGTTAAAGAATAACACGCATTCAACGCTCTTGGCAAAACGTGAGGCAATACCTTTTCTGATTTGGTATTTCCCGGCAAAGAACGGTGAGCCGGATATATTCAGCACTATATCCGCTGCGTTATTTATGGCGCATAATTCGGTTATTGAACCAGGAATCCAGATGTCCTCGCAAATCGTGACAGAGATTCGGATCCCTGAGATATCGAAAAGAAAACAATTCGTTCCGGGTGTGAAGTACCTTTTCTCGTCGAACACCCCGTAATTCGGCAGCTCGATTTTGTGGTAAATCCCGGCAATTTTTCCTCCGGATATTAGGGCCGCTGCATTTCTAACAGAATTATCGACTACGTCAGCGAATCCCACAAGAGCCGTAATCCCCACACAGCCTTGAGCCAGATCGTTTAGGGCGTCAAGGTTGTCGGACAGAAACCTGCTCCTGAGCAGTAGGTCCTCTGGTGGGTAGCCGGTCAAGGCGAGTTCCGGAAAAGTAACCAGATCGGCCCCTGTCAACACAGCCGACTCAATTTGCGAAAAGATCTTTTCAACATTTCGGTTTATGTCGCCCACAGTGGGGTTTATCTGAGCTTGTGCTATTCTCAAAGTTGTCATATCCGTCGTGCCTCTGAGCAAAGGTTGTCGATCAGCAAGTAGCGAATCATGTGCTCATGATTGTAACATATCTTGTGGCTGAGAGGCGCGCCAACACCGGCGCCGAACAAATTGGCCGTCACGATCTACACATAGTGATCAAGACGGCCAATTGAGCCGGATCTGTCTCACGGCGCTAGGCCGGAAACCTGTAAGAGGCTTTAGGATGGTTCTTAAATGTCATAGTACAGTGCGAACTCATACGGATGAGGTCTCATACGGACAGGGATCAATTCAGCTTCCGTCTTGTACTCAATCCACTTATCAATAACATCCTGTGTGAATACGTCACCTTTGAGCAGAAACTCATGATCCGCCTCAAGGGCTTTGAGAGCCTCCGCCAGGCTGCCCGGAGTTGACGGCACATCCTTTAGTTCTTCAGGGGACAGTGAGTAGATGTCCTTATCCAAAGGCTGCCCGGGGTCCATTTTGTTTTCAATCCCGTCAAGAACGGCCATCATCAACGCGCTGAAAGCGAGGTATCCATTGCAGGAAGGATCAGGAGTTCGATATTCGATCCTCTTGGCCTTAGGAGAAGCGCTATACATAGGTATTCGACAGCAAGCGGACCTGTTTCTCGAAGAGTAAGCCAAATTAACAGGGGCCTCAAATCCTGGGACAAGTCTCTTATAGGAGTTTGTCGTAGGATTACAAATTCCGCACAGGGCCGGAGCGTGCTTCAGGATTCCGCCGATAGCCCAAAGGGCCATTTGAGACATACCCGCATACTTGTCGCCGGCGAACAGAGGTACGCCACCTTTCCAAATACTAATGTGAGTATGCATGCCGGACCCGTTATCTTCAAAAAGTGGCTTAGGCATGAATGTTACGGTTTTGTTGTTACGTTTAGCCACATTCTTGAGGACATACTTGAACCACATCAGTTGATCGCCCATCTGAAGAAGCGGCTTGAATTTCATGTCGATCTCGGCCTGTCCCGCCGTGGCGACCTCGTGATGTTGAGCTTCTATGGTTATACCCAGGCTCTCGAGCGTTAGAACCATTTCAGTCCTGAGATCCTGTTGGGAATCAGTTGGAGATACAGGGAAATAACCTTCCTTGTGTCTTGGTTTGTAACCCAGGTTCGGTTCTTCTTCACGGCCAGTGTTCCAGACGCCTTCGATAGAATCAACCTGATGGAAGCCATGATTGGATCCATAGCTGTAACGAACGTCGTCAAAAATAAAGAACTCGGCTTCCGGGCCAATGAACGCGATGTCGCCTATCTTTGTATACTTAAGATAGGCTTCAGCTTTGTGGGCTATGTTCCTCGGGTCTCGGGTGTATCTTTCTTTGGTGACCGGGTCCACTATGTCGCAAATCAATGACATTGTCGGGTGTTCCATAAAAGGATCCATAACCGCTGTGGTGGGGTCAGGGATAACCAACATGTCCGATGCGTTTATCGGCTGCCAACCACGAATCGATGATCCGTCAAAGCCAAAACCGTCTTCGAAAGAATCTTCTTCAAGTTCATGCAAAGGCACACTAAAATGCTGCCACATGCCCGGAAAATCCATGAACTTGAGGTCCACCATCACTGCGTTATTCTCTTTCGCGAATTCCAAGACTTCTTTGGGTTCCATTCATAAACTCCTTTTTCTTTCTTCCTTTAACTAAACAAACGGTCAATTGCTTGACCGAGTTTATCGTTTCTTGCGAATCTCTTAGTTGTAATGACCTTGGGATTATTCCTAGAGAGCGTCCTCGTCACGTTCCCCTGTCCTAATTCTGATCACTGTCTCAACTGGAGTAACAAAAATCTTACCATCTCCAATGCTTCCAGTGCGTGCGGCGGCTATTATTTTTTCGATCACCTGATTTACCAAAGCAGTCCTTACAACAACCTCCACTTTGATCTTGGGTAGGAAATCAACCAAGTACTCTGCTCCCCGGTATATTTCCTTGTGCCCCTTTTGACGGCCGAATCCCTTGACCTCTGTTACTGTCATGCCCTGGACTCCAAGAGAATGAAGGGCCTCCTTAACGTCGTCAAGTTTGAACGGCTTAATGATAGCTTCAATTTTGTTCATTTTTTCGAGCTTCCTTTTTCAAACCAAATTGGCGCTAGAGGTTATATCCGACTTCTCCGTGAGCGCTCGTGTCAACGCCTAATTCTTCTTCCTCATCTGTTACCCGCAGCCCCATAAAAGCTTTAATAGCATATAACAACAAAGCGGTAACTAAGCCGCTGTATGCTAAGACCGCCACAATTCCGACGACCTGAACCAGTAGTTGATGAGCGTCCCCAAAGAACAGGCCATTTCCACCTTCGGCATTAATAAGCTTAGAGGCGAAAAGCCCAGTGCAGAAAGTTCCCCAGACGCCTCCAACGCCGTGTATGCCCACGACATCGAGAGAATCATCGTACCCGAGTTTGTCTTTAGCCAAAACCGCAAGGTAACAGATAACGCCAGCGATTCCACCAATGATTAGGGAGGCTTCCAGGCCGACATACCCGCACGCCGGTGTAATCGAACCCAGTCCGGCTATCGCTCCTGAAGCTAATCCCAACGTGGTGGGCTTGCCCCTCAAAAGCCATTCTGCCAGTATCCAGGTCATGGCTCCAGTGGCCGCAGCCATATGCGTAACAATGAAAGCGTTCCCGGCAACTCCGTCAGCGGCCAATCGACTACCTGCATTGAAACCGAACCATCCGAACCATAATAAACCTACACCCAATAAAGTGAGCGTCAAGTTATGAGGAATGAATGACCGTGTCCCATATCCCCGTCTTTTTCCCACAACGATGGCAGCGACCAGGGCCGCGACTCCGCAATTCAGATGAACCACCAATCCACCGGCAAAATCCAAAATGCCTAACTTGGATAGCCAACCACCACCCCACACCCAATGACAGATCGGCGCATAAACAACGGTCATCCATAACACCATGAAAATAATGAACGGCCCGAATCTCATTCTTTCCGCAAATGCGCCGGAAATTAGTGCGGGGGTAATGATCACGAACATTCCCTGAAAAGCGAAAAATACCGAATGTGGTATCGTAAGTCCCTCTTTAACTTCGGGTCCCACACCATGTCCCATGAAGTGAGAAAGGTTTCCTATGAATCCTCCAACATCCGGTCCAAACGAAAGGCTGTAGCCATAAATCAACCATACGAGAGAGGCTAGAGCCATTAGAAAAAAACTGTGCATCATAGTCGAGAGCACATTTTTGGGCCGGGTCAAGCCACCATAAAAGATAGCGAGCCCAGGCGTCATGAGTAAAACCAACGCCGCGCATATCATGACAAAAGCCGTGTCGGCCGCGTTCATGAAAGATTCCTCCTCATTCAAATTGCCAAGCCTTCAAGGAGGAGGTCCGCCATCTACTGTTTGACCAACTCTTTAGGCCTGATTGTGAATTCAGAAGCGCACCCCGAATTCACAATTTTGGCCATGAAGCAATTGGCGTGCCAACAAAGCGGCGTTATATCCGTAATCATATAACTCAGCGGAATCAATACGCATTATGGATTACTTAATTATTTTAGGATGGCCTCAAATTACAATAAACCTACCAAAGTGTAATAAGTGGCGGTTCTAAGCTACAATTATGTAGGTTTGAGCTGTGGCCGGAATCAATAAAGAGGAACTCAGATCGTTGAGTTCCCCCTTCATTTTCTAAATAGCGTCCGCGTCTCTCTCGCCTGTTCGAATACGGACAACCGTATCGATTGGGAAGACGAAGATTTTTCCGTCTCCTATAGTCCCGGTTCTGGCTGCTGCTATGACCTTTTCTATGACCTGGTCAACTATCGAACTCTGCACTACCATCTCGATCTTGATTTTGGGAAGAAAATCAACAAGGTATTCGGCCCCTCGATAGATTTCCTTGTGTCCTTTCTGTCGACCGAATCCTTTTACTTCGGTTACCGTCATTCCCTGGACGCCGATAGAATGTAGCGCCTCTTTGACATCGTCGAGTTTAAAAGGTTTGATGATCACTTCTACTTTTTTCATGCCTATCCCCTTCTCGTGAGATCATTACTTTTTTCAACGGTGAATATTCTCAAATTTCTGCAAACATATGCCACGGTTCAACTGTTGTCCGATCATAATCATATGTTGTATGCGGTTTCACCGTGTTCGGATGTGTCGCAACCGACAACTTCGTCGTCCTCCGACACCTTGAGGCCAACTATCGCTTTCACTATGTAAAGGATGATCAAAGTCGCTACAAAGGAGTAAACTATAGTCGTAAGGACTGCCACAATTTGAATCCAGAGCTGCCCAGGGTTACCGAAGAATAGGCCATCGTTCCCTGCCGGGTTAATTAGTTTGGAGGCGAACAACCCCGTAGCGATTGCGCCCCAGATACCACCGATACCATGTACTCCGACTACGTCCAGAGCGTCGTCATATCCGAGAGAACTCTTGGCAAGGACAGCCAGGTAACAAAGCACACCGGCTACAGCGCCTAGAATAACTGCTGAGACAGGGCCGACGAAACCGGAAGCTGGAGTAATTGCGACCAAACCGGCTACTGCGCCGGAAGCCACTCCCAAAGTAGTAGGTTTACCCTTGATGATCCATTCGGCGAATGCCCACGAAAGAGCGGCAGCTGCTGTAGCCATGTGAGTCACCACGAAGGCCATTGCAGCGCCTTCACTGGCAGCCAAAGCGCTACCGGCGTTGAAACCGAACCATCCGAACCAGAGTAGGCCGGCGCCAAGTAGAGTCAACGTGAGGTTGTGTGGAATCATCGCGACGTGTCCATAACCTTTTCGTTTCCCAATAATCAGAGAACACGCCAGGGCCGCCACTCCAGCGTTAATATGAACGACCGTCCCGCCTGCGAAATCCAGTGCGCCCATCCCTGATAACCAACCGCCAGGCCCCCAGACCCAGTGGGCCACGGGGCAGTATACAAAGGTGATCCACAATAGCATGAATAGCACGAACGAACTGAATTTCATTCTCTCGGCGAAAGCGCCTGAAATCAGAGCGGGCGTAATTATCGCAAACATGCACTGGAAAATCATGAAAGTTGTTCCAGGAATGGTCATGGTCTTGGATGGGTCGACCAAATCCGGGAAGAGTTCGGCGCCTATATTGTTGAGGAAGAAATACTTTGCTCCTCCTAACCACCCACCAAATACGTCCGGCGCAAAAGCCAGACTAAAACCGTAAAACATCCATATTATGGAAGCCAGTCCCATTAGGAAGAAGCTGTGCATCATGGTTGATAGAACGTTCTTGGATCTGGTCATACCGCCATAAAACATAGCCAGACCGGGTGTCATTAGCAAAACCAGCGCTGAGGACGCCAGAACCCAGGCATTGTCAGCTTGATTCATTTTTGAACTACCTCCGTTACTCTAAATTCTGTCTTAAGCCGATGCTTTTTGTCGTCTTTACGAAGCGCCCTAGATGGGGCCGAATCCTAGTAATCGGCTCCACGAGAGAGCCGTGGCTTAAGTCTTACTGGAGGTGAAGCAAACGTGGCGCCAAAGTTGTATAGGCGGCGCACATAAAAGATAACATCTTGAAAGAACAACGGGTTATTTTGACGAGTCGTCAAAATAGGGTCCAATACGGAAACAAAATACGACCAAAATGTAGGTAGACCATACGTTATCGTTACATTATGGTACGAAACAGCCTCGGGTCTATTCCGTGCTTCTTCACTCTCAAACCCATGATACGCTCTGTTAGACCCAAAGCCCGCGCTGCCTTCGCCTTGTTCCCGTGAGCGGCTTTCAATGCGTCCAGGATCAAATCCCGCTCAACAGTGTCAAGGGTCGAATCCAAAGCCCCTGAATAGCCTGTTCCGCTTGCCTCTGCTGTCTGTAATGTCGGTGGAAGGTTGTGTGAATGAATGACCTGATCTGAACTTAGGAGCACTGCCCGCTCGATACAGTTTTCAAGCTCACGGACATTACCCGGCCAATGATAGCTCATGAGCATGTCTATCGCAGGCGTAGAAATCCTGAGGACGGGTTTGTCGTTAGCCCGGCTGTACTTTTCGATGAAATAGTCGGCGAGTAAAGGAATATCCGTCTTCCTTTCCCTTAACGGTGGAATGTGTATGGGAAAGACATTGAGCCTGTAATAAAGATCGTGTCTAAAGGAACCATCAATGATGAGATGCTCAAGGTCCCGGTTTGTAGCGGTTATGACTCGAACATCCGTCTTTATGGTTGTGGAACCACCGACACGCTCGAATTCGCGTTCCTGTAGGACCCGGAGCAACTTGATCTGCGTGGTAGGAGACAAGTCCCCAATTTCATCCATAAAAATAGATCCAGCATGTGCGAGTTCGAAACGGCCTTTGCGCGTAGCTATCGCACCGGTAAACGCGCCTCGTTCGTGTCCAAAGAGTTCGCTTTCTACAACACTTTCCGGAAGCGCTCCGCAATTCACCTTTACGAAAGGTTTGTCAGCTCTATGGCTATTGTAGTGAATAGCATGAGCCACCAACTCTTTTCCTGTCCCGCTTTCACCTCGGACTAGAACTGTGGCCTCGCTCGGGGAAACCTGGGATATAAGATCGTAAACAGCGCGCATCGCCTTTGAGTTACCAACAATATTAGATGGTCGGAATTTTTCACGTAGTTCACTTTGTAGCCTGGCGTTCTCTTCAACCAGTCGTTGTCGTTCTTCCTGCGCCGCCTGACGCAAACGAACTGCCTGTGCGATCATCGATGCTATAATCGAAAGTAATCTTACGTCCTCTTTGAAAGAAACACCCTCCTCAAAAAGCCGATCAGCGCTGAGAGCGCCGATAACTTCATTACCAATTTTGATCGGCACGCAAATGAAAGAGACATCCTTTTTTTTCAGGCGCTTGCGTGCTCCGGTCCGATCCAGAAAAAGAGGTTCATCTGATATATGGGGCACAATTGCGGGCTTACCGGTTTTTACGACCTGTCCCGTGATTCCTTCCCCGGGCCTATATCTACCGCGCTCTATTTGGGTTTCCGAAAGACCATGAGCCGCCTCGATCATGATTTGACCGGATTGGCGGTTCAGCAAAGTTATGGTTCCACGCATCATTCCCATGTTTTTTGCAATAGCGTCTAGAGCGGGTCCAACCGCATCACTCAGTTCAAGACTTTGATCAAGAATCTGACTAATTTCAAATAGTATTAGAAGTTCCTGCACTTCTCTCTTGACAGTTGGTTCTTCTTGTCGGCCGGCCATAACAAAACCCTTCAGCAATTAAACGGAACGTAAACCTACAAAATTGTAGGTTGAAAAATCACGTTTGTCAAAGAGGTTTTCCCTCTTTTTATCCATTGCCAGAAAAGCATAATAATGATAAAATGTTACAAATATGATCCAATAGCCCTTGTGTTTACGAGCTGTCTTTACCATTCTATTTTCAGAGTGAATACACAAATAGGTGAAGTCTTATTTTATGCGTTGTTAGAGAACCGCTCAATATGTTTCAGAAAATCAAAGACACAATTTATTGGTTTCACGGAAACTTACCTCAGTGGCGAAGCGCTCTATCTCTGAGCTGTTCGGTAGGGATTCTGGTTGTCGTCGTGACTCTTGGTTCCAGCGCTTCCAGCCTTGCCGCGGTTTCGGGCAATCAGTCGGAAACGGCTGCTCATCAAGTGTTTGTGACAGGAAAAAAGACGCTCGATGAAGGAAAGGTAAACAAGGCTGAGGGGTCTTGGAAACCCATAATGGGCGACAATCTTTACGGTCCGGTGGCCTATTTGTTGCTAGCGAGAGGTTTTGCCCGCGAACGTAATTTTTCTAAAAGTGAATCTCTGGTTCGAGATTTTCTGAAACTATATCCGAGCAGCCCATATCGAGAAGCATCTATAGAAGAGCTAACCGAATACGTTTATCAGCAGGGCAAACCTGAAGCGTCCCGACTATTGATGGACGCTCTTCCTAATGCTTCGGAAGGGCGAAAACCCACCATACTATTACAGTTGGGAGACCTTGAAGCGCGTTCAGGGGCGCTTCCCAAGGCGGAGACGTATTATCGTAAACTGTATCTCACTTATCCTGCCTCCCCTGAAGGTTTACAGGCCAAGGAACGTATTAGCCGGCTGGTGTTTGAAAAAAAACTCCAGAAACCGAGGTTCACGGAATCGGAACTATTGTCCAGGGCAACTCGTCTTATCGCTGGTGGACGTCACGATCTGGCTGCCGATGTGTATCATAATATTGCTGTGGAAAAGCCTTCCGATTCTTCACTAATGATTAAGTATGCCCGTTCTCTTTACAAGGATCGGAAGAACAATGAAGCCGTAAAGGTCCTCACAGAACTTGTTGCGTCTCCGTTGCCTGAAGACAAGAGGCTCGAGGCACTCTACATATTGAGTCTTTTATATTGGAGAATGGACAAGGACGCTGATTTCGAAGCATGTTGCTCGAAAATCCTCGATAATAAGGCCGCGGCTAATTATAAGAGGCGAGTCCTGGCGAACCTTGCCGCGTTTAATTACGAAAAAGGGCGATTGAGCCGAGCAGATTCGTACTACAAACGTTTGCTTGCCGAGGCAGTGGATCCTTCCATGAAGGCCAAGATAAAATGGAGAATCGCATGGATTAAATACAGAACGAGACAATACAATGAAGCTGCGGATGTTTTCAGAGAATTACGGCAGATTTCGAACGATCAGCAGATAGCTAGGGCCTCTAAGTATTGGGAAGCCAGATCCACGACTCTAGCCGGAAAATTTGATAACGCTATACCGTTGTACAAAAGCTTGGCGGAAAACAGTCCCTTTGATTATTACGGTTCCCAGGCCCAAAAAATACTTCTTTCCGCCAAACAACCATTTGCGGAAAACTTACATGCGGTTAGGAAACCTTTTCCTGATCTTTCGATAAACTCATCGCAGAAATCCAACAAACTTGTGGCAAATGCGCTGGAATTAGTGGATCTCGGGCTACCGGAATTTGCGCTTCTGAATTTGGAAGCCGTCCCGAAGAGTCTGCGTTCGGCGCCTTCCATTCTTCTTCTCATGGCTCGTGCCGCTCATGATGCGGGTTATTATGCCTTGTCACACGAAATTGTAATATACGGTTTTTCCGAGTTTGTTGACAATCCGCCGGACAACGCCCCTAGAGAGTTTATTGAACTGGCTTTTCCGAGGGTGCATTTTACCGAGACAGCCGAAAACGCGGCAAGAGGCGGTGTCAATCCGTACCTTGTCTGGGCAATTGTTCGTCAGGAGAGCAGGTACGACGCTTTTGCCGTTTCGCCTGCGGGAGCGCTAGGGCTGATGCAGGTTACTCCAAGAACCGCTCTGGTAATCACAAAGAAAAATGATGATTCCAACGATGCGATTGTCCAAGAACTCATGGATCCTAAAAAGAACCTCTCTGTTGGAATTCAGGTGTTGGCACAGAATATCCGACAATTCAAAGGGAACATTGTGCCTGCAGTAGCAGCCTATAATGCAGACATAAACAAGGTCCGGCAGTGGATCGTCCGAAACGGTAGAATGAGGCAAGACGAATTTATTGAGAATATTCCGTTTGCTGAGACACGGCTTTATGTAAAAAAAGTCCTGGCGAATTTCGCTGCCTATTCAAAGCTCTATGCCAGAAAAGACCTGGCTGGCTCCCGGTAGGACCGACTGTGGGGCAGTTGATACAAATTCTCGTTTCAGCGAGTAACTTGCCGGGGGAGCGTCAGGGCAGGAATTACCTTCACTACGAGGGACGCTGAGCCGTCGAATCTTCCTTCAGGAGAGGCGACACAACAAGGAGGATGCAAAAGTCGGTGGATCAATCTGAACCCCTTTTCTTTGACGC
Source organism: Deltaproteobacteria bacterium (assembly GCA_026388665.1). GTDB lineage: Bacteria > Desulfobacterota > Desulfomonilia > Desulfomonilales > Desulfomonilaceae > CAJBEZ01. The sequence continues at coordinate 8,500 of JAPLJJ010000231.1, read as the reverse complement.
GACCCCTTACTTGCGGTTGTTCATCGATAAAGAAGGCAAGTGGTATCAAAATGGCGCGGAAATTATTCACGCCGGGGTGTTGAGCCAATTCTTTGAAGCCCTTGAAAAGGATAAGTCAGGTGGATACAGGATCCGCATCGGACGGGAAGTCTGTTCGGTAGAAGTAGAGGACGCTCCTTTTATTGTCCTGGGGGTTGTTAAACAGGAAGACGGAGATCTTAGGTTGGAATTAAATGATGGCGAGCATGAAACCTTCGACCCTGACAGGTTCTGGATCAACAATCAAAACATCCCATATTCTATGGTAAAGAATGGAGAATTCCCGGCACGGTTCAGTCGTCCTGCCTATTATGAACTTGCAAAATGCGTGGTCTTCGACGAAGAAAAGCAAACATTTCTCATCAATCTCAACGGGGAATTGAAGCCGATCAAGATAGATGCGGCAAGTTATATTGATTAAGGCGTTTCAACTATTAGGGTGACTGGTCCATCGTTTAGAAGTTCGACCTCCATCATTGCGCCGAACACTCCCTGCTTGACCGGGATCCCTGTTCGCTCCAGTATTGACACGAACTCCGAATAAAGTTCTTGCGCGGATTCAGCGCTAGCAGCGTGAGAATAAGAAGGCCGTTTTCCCTTCCGGCAATCGCCGTACAGTGTAAATTGAGAAACTACGAGTATCTCCCCGTGAATCTGCGAAATGTCGAGATTCATTTTCCCGGATTCATCAGAAAATATTCTGAGACCCGAAATCTTGTCCGCTAACCATTTCGCTTCGGCTTCAGTATCGTCAACGGCCGCTCCAAGTAATACCAACATACCGGGGCCTATAGAAGCGACAGCCTCGCCCCGGATACTGACGCTTGCTCGAATAACCCTTTGAACTATCGCCCTCATTTGGATCTGCTTTTCATATACAGGTCCCATAGAAGGACAAATGCGGGAACAAAATCATCAGGATCTTTCCGCATCAAATGTGACAATTGTGTAGGATCCATGAATACGCCTTCAAGAATCTCATCCTGATTAGGAATAGGGGGTAGATCTGAATGAGCCTCGAATAAGACAACGTGTTCATTATCGGTCTTAGGACAAGCCAGGACGCTTAGCGCTGCAACAAGCCCCGGCCTAATCCCCAGTTCCTCGTGAAGTTCTCGTTCTGCGGCTTCGAAGTAGGTTTCTCCGGTGTCTACATGTCCAGCCGCGGAGGAATCCAGTTTCAATGGATGTCGATCCTTCCACTGAGATCTTCTCTGAACGTAAATATTACCCGTCGAATTAAACAGGAACACGTGAGAAGCTCTATGCAGCAGGCCCTTTTCATGGATTTCTCCGCGAGTAGCCTGACCAACTACACAGTCGTTGATATTGACGACATCAAGCAACTCATTGGCTTGAGAATAAGGATCAGTCAAAGGGAAGTCTCTCACGATGTCCGGGTTACGGCGAAAAACTACAGCAGTTAATTACAGATCGCCTTTTGGAAGTTCTTTCCCAAACTTCTCTTCGACAGATTTGACTTTGCTCTTTATGGTCCCGGTTACGCCTTTTCTGTCATCGATCTTCACGTATGTCACGACCCTGTCTGATTGGTTAATCATATTTTCATGACATTTTCGTATCACTTCGAAAACCTTGTCAGTTGGGCCTTCTATAAGAGTTCCCATTGCGTGAATCTCGAAATCCAAGCCGCTTTCCTCGATTATTCTCATGGATTGAGCCACAAAACGGCTCAGACCCTTTGCCCCTTTGTCCAGAGGGAAGACACTTATTTCCGCTAGCATTTGTATTTCTCCCGCTAAAATTTGAAGTCAACGCGAATCTTGAAAATTTTCTTGGCTGGAAATTCGACCAGCCTTATCCCGGTTCTCTCAGACATTTCATTAATTATTCGCTGCTTTTCATGCTCTGATTGCGCGATCAGAGTGAACCATACATTATACTCATGTTTTCGGAGATAATTGTGGGTGACGCCTGAATAGGTATTTACAACATCCACGAAGTCGTTCAATTGCTCAGTCGGCACTTGGGCAGTGACCAAGGTGCTTACAAACCCCAATCTCCGAGAATTTATCGAGGCTCCGATTCGTCGAATGATCCCTGCTTTCTTAAGCTTAGCGATCCGGGACAGAGTTTCGTCCTCCGAAATCCCGAGTCTTGCTCCAAGAACCCTGTACGGGTGTGACTGTACAGGAAAGCTCGATTGAACCTCGTTCAGAAGCGCTCTATCTTTATCATCCATTTGAATTTGCCGAATTTGTTTTGACATGCTCGGTTTAAACATCAGGTCCATGTTTTGATCGAGTTTGAATCATAGGCATATCGGGGCCGATTTTCAAGACTGATCAACGCAATATAGAAACCCCTTCGCGTTATACGTGAGACGATGTCTCGAAATACGGCCGGTGGCGCTTCGAGAGCGCAATAGTATTGCTAAACGCTGAACGAGTCGAGTAATAATAGTTGTAGAACTCAAACAAGGGGTTTGGGAGAATTCCTATATGCAGAATTTCCAACACGGGGGAAACTTACGAGAATACGTTCAGCGCACCGGTTTATCGAAGGATCAAATCCTGGATTTTTCAGCTAACATTAATCCTCTAGGCGCTCCTGAGTGGCTTGCACCCCTGATCAATAATTCTCTAGCTGAGCTTCCACACTATCCTGACCCTGAATGTGTAGAACTTAGGAAACAATGCGCTGAAGCTTACGATGTGACCCCGGAGTCCGTTCTCGTTGGCAACGGTTCAACAGAGCTTCTATACTTGATCCCCCGAGCTTTAGAAGTGAAACGGGCTATTATACCGAGCCCATCTTATATCGATTACATGGCCGCTGTCAGGCAAGCAGGGTTGGAGACAAAAGTCATTCCTATTCGAGACGCCGACGGTTTCAACCTGGATTTGGATCTCCTGAATCAAGAACTTCGAGGCGGCGAAATAGTATTCGTTGGCCACCCAAATAATCCGACCGGCGTTTCTCTTGATTTCGAACGCATGTGCGACCTGATTGCATCGAATCCCCAAACAATTTTCGTAATCGACGAAGCTTTTGCGGATTTATCGGAGCCGATTCAATCTTTCAGCCACAAGAAGTTTCAAAATCTAGTCGTCTTTGTTTCGTTGACGAAAACATTCGCGATTCCCGGCTTGAGGCTTGGTATAGCCATAGCCGACCCGGCATACGCTGACCTCGTGCGGACGCTCCAAACACCTTGGTCTGTAAACTCGCTCGCACAGAAGGTCGGGACCGCGGCGCTCAAAGACCGTGAGTTTGTCCAAAGAAGTAAAGTGTATGTCAAAGAACAGCGAATCAGACTTGAGTCAGACCTCAGTTCGATAAAGGGCCTCACAGTTTTTCCATCTGTCGCGAATTTCCTCCTGGTCAGGATTGATCGGCCGGACCTAGATTGCCATTCCCTCGCGACGCAGTCACTCGATCAAGGCGTGGCGATACGCGCGTGCGACAATTTCAATGGACTTACCAATAAGTATTTCCGGGTCGCTGTACGAACCAGTGAGGAAAACGAGATTCTTTGCACGACCTTGAGTTCGATTATTTCCGGTCGTCGAAGACCCTCTCCTGAACGAAAAGTCAAATCCTTAATGTTCCAGGGGACAAGCTCAAACGCGGGCAAAAGTGTCCTGACCGCTGCTTTTTGCCGGATCTTCCTTCAAGACGGTTTTAGTGTCGCGCCATTCAAATCCCAAAATATGTCACTCAATTCCTGTGTGACGTTCAAGCAAGAGGAAATGGGCCGTGCTCAGGTTTTGCAAGCGCAGGCATGCAGATTGGAACCTGACGCGAGAATGAACCCAATCCTACTCAAGCCCAATAGTGACACCGGCAGTCAGGTGATAGTGATGGGCAAACCTGTCGCTAATATGAATGTAGAGGAATATATCAACTACAAACCCATTGCGTTTGAGGCGGCGCGTCAGGCGTTTGATTCTCTGGCGAAAGAATGTGACATCGTGGTAATCGAAGGAGCTGGTAGCCCCGCTGAAATTAATCTGAAGAGCCATGATATAGTCAACATGGCGGTAGCTCGCCATGCGGGCGCGCCGGTATTAATTGTCGGTGACATTGATAGGGGAGGCGTTTTCGCTTCTTTTGTCGGGACGATGGAACTCCTTGCAGAGTGGGAAAAGAGGCTTGTCCTAGGTTTTATTGTGAATCGTTTCAGGGGTCGAGAGGAATTATTAAAGCCTGCTATTGAGTTCACGGAACTCACCACGGATCGTAAGATATTTGGTGTGGTTCCTTTTATTGACAAGCTTGGGCTCCCTGAAGAGGATTCAGTGTCTTTTAAATCTCATGGCTTCGGCAATACCCAGCCGGTCGAATCAGTGGTTCAAATTGCCATCGTAGATTTGCCACACATATCAAACTTCACCGACTTCGACGCATTAAGAACAGAACCTGATGTTAGCTTCCGGATCGTCAGAACCGGCGAGGACATAATTGACCCCGACGCTATAATCCTTCCTGGAAGCAAGAACGTTATCAAGGACCTGGAATACCTTAATTCAAAAGGAATCAGCGACGCGATCATCAGGCTTTCTCAGAAAGGTAAGACCGAAATTGTGGGAATTTGCGCGGGCTTCCAGATGATTGGCGACAACATAACTGATCCTCACGGGCTGGAGTCAGACCTGAAAAGCATCTCAGGGTTAGGCTTCCTCAAGATAAAAACAGAGCTTGCGTTGGAAAAAACCCTTAGGCGTGTAAATGCAAAACATCTTGAATCAGGGGCGGTTGTCTTCGGTTATGAAATTCACCATGGCCAAACGACCTCAAAAGGGGCTATTGAGGCCATATTGGGCGAGGATGGAACACCGCTTGGGTATATGGCGCCGGACGGCATGACATGGGGAACGTATCTGCACGGAGTATTCGATTCCGATTCGTTCCGACGTTGGTTCATCAATCGCCTCAGGGTGAGGAAAGGTTACGACGCGATTGCGAAAGTAGTCTCATCCTATGACATTGAGCCCAGTCTTGATCGACTCGCCGATATAGTCCGCAAGAGTGTGCGCATGGACGATATATACAGGTCTTTAGGGTTGTGATTCCTCTAGAAGTTCAATTACTGATCGCAATATTATTGGACACACTAATTGGTGATCCACAATGGTGGCCTCATCCTGTTCGTTTGATCGGGGCCCTTGCAGTTTTCCTCGAGAACCATGCAAGGAAGTCGATAGATAATGAGACAATAGCCGGTCTGTTAACAGCGTTTATGACTGTTGCCGTAACCGGGGCAGTGACACTCACGCTGGTTATTGTAGGATACCTTCTTAATCCGCTGCTTGGCGCCGCGGTCTCAATTTTCATCATGTACACCGGAATGGCGGCCCGTGACCTTGCGAAGCACGCCGGGTCAGTTCAAGACGCCCTGGAATCAGGAGACCTGTCGCTTGCTCGGGAAAGAGTCGCAATGATCTGTGGGCGGGACACAAACACTTTGGACACGCGCGGTGTAGTAAGGGCCACAGTTGAAAGTGTCGCCGAGAACACCGTAGATGGAGTTACCGCTCCGCTTTTATATGGTGTGATAGGCGGCCCGGTTGGTGTCATGGTATACAAGGCAATTAGCACTCTGGATTCAACTTTTGGGTACAGGAACGAGCGTTACGGGCGATTTGGTTGGGCGTCAGCCAAACTCGATGACATTGCAGCGTTTCTGCCAAGCCGGATTACCTCTTTACTAGTCCCATGCGCTGCATGGATTCTAGGAATGAATAGTCGAGGAGCCCAAATTCCGGGCATAGTGAAGCCGCTTTCTCCGGCGCTCTAGGTGTACGGCTGGGCGGTCCCAACTACTACCAGGGCGTATTACATGACAAACCCTTTCTAGGTGACCCGATTGTTGAACTGGATCCCGGAAAGATCGGGAAAAGCGTGAAGCTCATGATCCTGACGACTGTGTTGTCATTTCTTACGTTTGTGGCGCTTTGGCCAGTGTTCAAGCTTTTCTTGAAATTCGTCTAAATGAAGACTTCATAGTCCTGAAACGAGCAGAGAGTAAACCATAGTGGAACAAGCGCCGTCCCAATCATTTAGTCCGAATGTCCCCAGAATCCTGATAGCGGGATCGTCCAGCGGGGTTGGCAAGACTTCCATAACCCTAGCTCTTGTTGTGGCCCTTGCAAAAAGGGGGATGCGAGTAAAGACATTCAAAGTGGGCCCTGATTATCTTGATCCAACCTACCTGGCTCTTGCGTCAGGCCGCTTGTGCCACAATCTGGATGGCTGGATGATGGGCAAGGACTATTTGATAGACCTGTTCTCATACACATCAGGAGACGCGGACATTTGCATAATTGAAGGGGTTATGGGTCTTTTCGATGGCGTCAATATCAGCAATCTTGAAGGAAGCAGCGCCCAGGTTTCGATGTGGCTTAACGCCCCATCCTTGATAATCGTCAATGCTCACGGGGTAGGGCGTACACTAGCGGCAGTAGTCAAAGGACTGGTCGAATTTGAGCCGGGTTTGCCGATTGGTGGAATAGTGGCTAATTTTTGTGGGTCGGATCGACACGTAAAGTCCATAGCCGAGGTCTTGATTCAGTCGAATTTGCCGAGGCTGACTGGCGCCATCCCCAGGGATGTAATCCCCCATATTCCAAGGAGACATCTTGGCCTGGTTACGGCTGACCCTGAATTTATGAAGAGAGAAATCCTTGACGAATTGGGGCGAATAGCTGAATCATACCTGGACGTTGACAATATTATAGGAATTGCCAAATCCGCAGGCCCCGTTCCTGTTTCACACACGCCTGCCAGGCGCTACACAAACACTGGAAAAAGTCTCAAGATTGGGGTCGCGTTTGATGAGGCTTTTCATTTTTATTATCAAGACAATCTCGAAACTTTAGAACAGTGCGGATTCGAAATAGTTCGATTCTCCCCGATTCATGACAAAATAGCGCTTGGCTCCTTCCACGCTATTTATCTTGGTGGCGGTTATCCGGAGGAGCACGCCGCTGCCCTATCTGAGAACCGAGACATGCTTGCGCGGATAAGAAGTTTCGCCGAATCAGGCAAACCCATTTACGCTGAATGCGGAGGTCTCATGTTTTTGTCTCAAGGGATCGAGACGCTTGATGGAGACAGATTTGGGCTGGTCGGATTGCTGCCGGCATGGACCAGGATGAAGAGTCGTCTGAGAGCGCTGAGATATGTGGAAGTCACACTAAACCAGGACTCCCTCTTTGGCCGAAAGGGCGCAGTGCTACGAGGCCATGAATTTCACTATTCCGAACTGTTAGGAGATCCCTGGACGAACGGGGGATGGGCCCCTGCGTATACGGCCCGTCGAAGAGGCAAGGAAGAGCCGATGTTGGAGGGTTTCCAAAAGGGTAACCTTTTGATAAGTTATGTTCACGCTCATTTCGCGTCGCAGCCTGGATCGGTTAAACGTTTTGCGGAAATTTGCGGATCTGTGAACGCGTAGGAAATAACGGAGATAAACTCAATTGATATCTATCAAACCATTGATTCATTCATTATACCAGTCTCCAATGAGTGGAGATGAAATTGAGGCGAAATCGTTTGAGATTATAGATTCTGAGGCGCAACCAAACAGATTCTCGCCTGCTCAATGGGCTGTTGCAAGACGGATGGTTCATACGAGCGCGGATTTTAATTTGGTAGAACAGATTCGGTTCTCGGAACATGCAATTCAGGCAGGTATAGATGCTTTGCGTGCCGGAGCGCCAATATATGTTGATTCGAATATGATACTTTCCGGCCTATCAATGGCGAGGCTGCGCCGAGTTTGCCCGGATTACGGACGTGATCGCCTGATGTGCCATGTTTCAGACCCGGATGTTATCGATTCATCGAAAGAAACCGGATTGCCCAGGTCGCTGTATGCAGTCAGAAAGGCAGCGAACAGACTTCATCGTTCAATAGCGGTTTTCGGCAACGCCCCTGTGGCGCTTCTGGAGCTGAATCGCATGATAATAGAGAACAATATCATTCCAGCTTTGGTCATAGCGATGCCTGTCGGTTTTGTTCATGTGGTTGAAAGCAAATTGGAGTTGATGTCTCTGGACGTGCCATTCATAGCTATAGAAGGAAGACGGGGCGGCAGTCCTTTGGCTGTTAGCACGATTCACGCTCTCTGCGAATTGGCTTCGCCCGCTGTTGAATCAGCCTGATTTTTATTGCCGTGATTAGACCGACCTCCACCGAATCCGGTATTTCGGGAACAGGATTGTATTGATGCGAAACGGATTTACGACGGGCACATGCGCGGCGGCAGCGGCCAAAGCAGCCACTTACGGGCTTGTACACCAGCAGAAACTCGAAGAAGTAGCTATTACTCTTCCAGGTGGAGATCGGGTTAACATCCCTCTGACCGACGTTACAATAAACCCGGAATTGGCCGGGGCCAGTGTCCGTAAAGACGCCGGTGATGACCCGGATATTACTGATAAAGCCTTGATCAAAGTTTCAGTTTCATTCACCCCCGGTTCGGAAGTAATCGTAA
>JAPLJJ010000169.1 GCA_026388665.1 Deltaproteobacteria bacterium | reverse complement strand
TGGATAGTTCTATGCGGTCGCGCAATTTGAAAGCGTGGTAATTGGTGATGACGATTTTGGCTCGTTCCAGGTCACGGAGCATGTCGTTTGGAACCAGCTCACGGCTTTGATAGTAACTGTCCGGATCGTTCGGCTGGAGGACACGCAGCCGGTCACGAATGGTTAGGCCAGGCGCTACAACCAGAAAACCTCTGGTAAACTTCTTACTGTTGGGGCGGCGTACTTCATTTATGGTTTGCCAAGCAATCAGCATGGCCATGACGGTAGTCTTTCCCGCGCCGGTAGCTAATTTCAGCGCCAATCGCATCAGATTTGGGTTGGCGTCGTTGTTGGCGTTGGCCAAATGTTCTAAAAACTTGCGCCCGGTCTTACTTCTCTGCGGCGCCACCTCTGTCAGCCAGATGGCTGTTTCAACCGCTTCAACTTGGCAGAAAAATGGCCGGATGCTGTTGAACCTGTGATGTCGCCAATGTTGAAGAAGTCGAGCTGTTTCTGCGGTGACTAGCCAAGAATTAGGGTTCGTGGTGTTCCGCCACTGGTCCACATGATACCGAAGCTCATTAATGGTTCGTGGTGTTCCGCCACTGGTCCACATGATACCGAAGCTCATTAATAATTGGCGTGGGATCGTACTGGTCATATTGCGTTGAAAGACCTTTGCCTTCGTCTAAGGCTAAATTTGCCTGGGTTCCCAGGTCCTTGCGCTTCCGCGGTTTAGGGATTGGCGTAATGTATTTGGCTTTGCGGCGATCTTCGATGATTTTCTGAGTGGGCTGTCCTTGCTCATCGAGTTCCCAGTAACGGGCAGGATACTCATAAGGGGAATTGAGGATTGGTTGTTCGAAAAATCGATTATCCATTTTCAATCTTGCTCCAGATCCTGCTATTTCAGGTTCCAACTTTGCCATCTTGGAAGGCAGACACGTTCACCAAATGCTTGTTGTTGGTTTAGGCGAAACCCAAATATTTTTTGCGTCCCACGTTCCTTGGAAATCTCTCAAATGAGCCGGCATCGTTTGAGGCTTGTAAGATTGAGTCAGAATTGGCATATCAAATGTGCCAAATGTTGCTGTACATTAACAGATTTTGTTGCCACATAATTGCTCTTTTTTTAATCTTAACGAAGTTTCAGGCAGCATCCAGGCATCAAATCGTATTGAAAGTTTGTATCGATGAAATCCTTGATTTCGATTTTCGACTTGCCTGGTGTAATGACCCCATCTTGCGCCAATTCGCAATTTGGGAGCGTCAGCCTCGACAATCAAAGTGAAACCGAACGATGATTGAAGAAAGGTTGCGCGTTCTATCGGCTTCGAGTCAGCCTGGCCGTCGTCGGTCATATCGCCGCCGATGGCGGAGTCATCTATTTCTTCAGGGACGGTCATCGAATCTTTTGGCGCAAGACAACCGATCAAGTAGCGATCTTTGACTCGAGGTTCGTCTATTTCCTCTTCTGGACCGCCGGCTGGCCCGAGGATTTCTCTTTCCACCAGATCAACGAGTTCCTGACGTAAGTCCAGCGCTGATAGCTTGTAGCTCAAGAGACCCATAGGAGTTGACTCCCACACTAAGAGGTAAATTAGAGGCTAGAATCATGAACATATCATGACTGGATTGGGTGTGGGGAGAAAATTATGTGGCAAATTTAGGTGCGGCATTCGATCGTATCATTTGTATTGATATCAAGGTCGGATAATAAGAAACGAAAATATCTTTAAGCGCTGGAGCGAACCAAACCCCAGTTCATTACTATGCCTGCGGCGGCAATCGCCGCTGTCTCAGTTTTTTGGCCAACAGCGATTCTTCCTGCTCAGTAAGCCCTCCCTCTGGTCCAACCAGAAGAGTCACACAGTCTGAGGCGTGAACGTCAAGAATCATTCCAAGCGGGAGAGCTGTTTGATCGGGAGCGAGATAGATAAGGCATGAACCAACATCTTCTACTTCCAGAAACGCCTCAAGCTTCATAGGATCATGAACTTTAGGCATGATTATCCTCCCGGATTGAGCGCAGGCCGACGCCGCAATCTTTCCCCATCTTGCTCGTGCGGTTTCCGGCCGCCTGGTTGAACGTTCCAAGATCAAAGGAAAGAAAGATTCAACCCCCAATTCCGTCCCATGCCTGATGATTTCTTCTGTGGGGCCCGGTCTAACACATCCGAACGCCAAACGGACCTTCACTGGAAAATCTGGATTCTCTTCCGAAGCCGTACAAATTTTTCCGATCAGTTCTCCCTCCTGATCCTGCTCAAGTACCACTTCATAACGGCGCTTGCCATCAAACATCGTCAACTGATCGCCAGATCTAAAATGGAGAACATTTTTCAGATAATGCAGGTTCGCAGGCGAAAAGATAATCGTTCCGTCAAAGATTTCATCTTGTGTAACAAATATTCTACGTTCTCTCAAATCCCGAACCGTCTTTTCAAATAGTCTTCAAGGCGACCAAGACCCTCGAGTATATTCTCCATCGAATTCGTATAAGAGAATCTGACAAAACCCTCAGCATTCTCTCCAAAATCTATCCCAGGCGCCACTCCGACATGAGCCTCGCTCAGTATCTCAAACACGAATTCGTATGAGTTTGATGTGAATTTTCGAGCATCCGCCAGAATATAAAAGGCCCCAACCGGATCATGTTTTATCTCAAAGCCGATCTCACGCAGGCGTTTGAGCATAACGATTCTGCGTTCATTAAATATGCGTTTCATTTCGAGGGTCTGATCCGAAGAATTGGTGAGCGCTTCAACCCCCGCGTACTGAATAAAGTCTGCCGCGCTGATAAAAAAATTCTGACTCATTTTCTGGATCGGTCTAACGCACTCCGGACGACTGATTACATAACCCAGGCGCCAGCCGGTCATCGCGTACAATTTCGAAAAGCCGTTCACCACAAATGCGTCGTCTGTAAATTCTAGTATGGAGTGTTCCCTACCTTCATAAACAAGGCCATGATAGATTTCATCGGATATGATCGGTATCCCAAGGTTTGCCAGTTGACGCATGTTCTCCGGCTTTATCAGTGTTCCCGTCGGATTCGACGGCGAATTGATCATGATCGCTTTGGTACGGTTTGTGATAGCTCGCTTGACGGAATGAGGATTCAGCTCGAATCCCGTCTCGGGATACACAGGAACGAAAACTGGGACAGCCCCCAGAAAATTAACGAAATTTGGGTAACATGCGTAATGAGGGTCAGAAAGTATAATCTCATCACAGGGATCGAGAATAGAGGCCAAAGTAAGAAATATGGCGGGCGAAGACCCGGAAGTGATGATGATATTGTTCGGATCAACTTCCACATCATAGATACGCTTGTGATAGGCTGATATCGCGACACGTAACTCCGGGATTCCCGTGCTCGAGGTGTAATGAGTCCGGCCCTGTTTTAGAGCTTTAATCCCTGCCTCTACAATATTAGATGGTGTGTCGAAATCGGGTTCTCCAACTTCGAGATGAATAACATCCTCCCCAGCTTTGGACATCTCAAAAGCCTTTTCCAGCACATCCATGACTAGGAAAGGCGGTATATCCGCGGACTTCCTGGAAACATAATCGCACGATCGATTCATTAACAATATCCCCTCTGAAATAGTCAGAGTCTTGACACACGCTGACATGAAAAAACATTATAAAAGAACGAATGCCCCGGCTTCAAACATATTCATTGATTTTCTACATTTCCCCTGATAAAATCGCCAACCACTAGAAAAGCTTTTATTTTTATCGAATGAACGTAACCGAAGAAGTAAAAGCTTGAGGAAACCAATATATGTGCTTGAAGTTAATATCACGATTCGTGATCATCGCTATTATCGGCGCTTGTTTCGCGTTCGTTCCGGATTTTAGCTTCGCTACAGTCTATGGGGTAAAAGATACTAAGGGGGTCTTTACACCAAAAGTATCCGTTGAGGTCGGGAAAAAAGAAATTCTTATTAATAAAATTGATCCCCACGCTAAGTTCAAATCATTCGCTCTTATACTCAACCGAAAAAATCCTGCGCTCATCCGAAATGTAAATCAGTTAAGCGTTGAGTGGCTGGCTTCCGACAATAGACCCACTAAACCATCACCGTTTGCGGGTCCGACATACGATCCCAATAAATTGAAATTGGAAGAGTCCGTCACAAGATCTGTTGGGCTGAAACTTGTTGACAAGAGTGCTCGTAACCTCTTTGCGGGCAAACAGTTTTCCGATTTGTTTTCGATGTTCCTCGATCAGCAGCCATTAGTGCCGCAGGAAGGATCAGGAGAGCCGGATAGTCCTGTAAAGCTCGGGGCTGGTAGGGACATCTCGATCAACATAGACAAGACATCGATATCATTTAATGAAAGCAACATAAAAAAGGGCGAGATAATCAATATCGACAATCGGTCCGGGTTAGACCAATCCTTAGGGATCCAAATTCCTGAGAAGGACTTACTATACACCCAGATCGTAAGGAAGCCTGAACAAACTAAGGTTCCTCGAGAAATATGGCAGAAATTCACGGTTTCAGCGGATTCCGGTATTTTCGTGGTCCTGATTCCTGATCCTGACGCCTCTCGACTTTCCGGACTGAACGGAAAAGAAGTGGTGGTAAAAATATACCAGGGAGATAAGGTTCGAGAATCCATAAAAATACCGATCAAGACCACAGCAGAATCGACCGGTGTTGGTTCGGACGCCGGGGCTTCGTCAGGGGTCGTTGAACAAGATATCAAGACATCGGCAAAAACAAGCGGCTCATCTGCTTCACGTACAACCGAACCAACGCGTGCCTCCACATCTTCTGAAAAGAGCGCGACTTCACGAAATTTGGAAAGCAAGGGAAGCTGGTCATCTACCGGAATCTGGATATTACAAATTTTCAATTTGATTGCCCTGGTCGCTCTAGCGCTATATGGGGCCTTTTTCGTTCTCCCTAAAGTCCAAGTTCTGGAATCCAGAATATCCAAGAATGAGATGTTCCTACACGGCGCTCGAGAAGCTATCAGGGAGGAACTCGATAAGACTAAAGAAGAAATATTGCGTGAATGCGGCTCAGACAGTACCCCGAGTGAGTCCGAGCAACGTTGAATCCCGTCTGAAAACACCCTCTTAATTTGGTCTTCACTTTTTAGAGTTGCGTAACAACCGCTCATAATTTAGATTATGCGATCAATTTTTATCCGGGAGCCCCAGTCATGTTTGGTCCCACGCCCACTTCTTATTTTCTAACCGCTGGGAGCGGTGAAGCCTCCACAGAGCTTAACGCTTTTGACTCGGCTTTGCTGGATGCCGGCGTCGGAGACACTAATCTTATCAAAATGAGTAGTATTCTGCCTCCAGGCGCGAAAGAAATCCAAAGACTCGCCTTAAAAAAGGGCTCGTTTATTCCACTGGCTTATGGAGAAAGGTCTTCTGATTTTCCGGGCCTACAGATTTCAGCGGCTGTAGCGGTTGGGATCCCGGAGGATCCTCTTGAGGCCGGACTGATCATGGAGTTTTCCCATGAGGGTGACCCGGAAAGCTGTGAAAAAATTGCGAGGAACATGGTCAAAGAAGGCATGGAAGTTATTCGTAACAGAAAAATATTAGAAATAAAAAGTATTTCCGCTACCATAAATGTAACTAGAGTGGGCGCGGTTTTTGCGGCGGTGGTGCTATGTCCCTAAATCAAAAAGAGTGGTTTACGGAAGCTTTTGAGAATAACACTGCGTTCTCTGTTCGCTATACTCAAAAACTTTATGAGGCGAAAAGCGAATTCCAGAAAATAGAGGTGTATGAAACACCGGTTATGGGTCGGGTTCTCTCGCTTGATGGCTGTTTCATGGTCACTGAAAAGGACTCTTTCGTATATCACGAGATGATTACTCATCCTACAATGGCCATGGTTTCCGATCCCCAGTCGGCTCTGGTGATTGGTGGCGGAGATGGTGGGACCATCACGGAATTGGTGAAGTATCCGAGTTTGAAGTCAATTACCCTATGTGAAATTGATGGTGAGGTTGTCTCAAC
>JAPLJJ010000182.1 GCA_026388665.1 Deltaproteobacteria bacterium | reverse complement strand
TCGATGGTCATGAGTGGCAACCAGCACGGTAGTTCCATGTTCGTGAGCCACGGAACGAAACAGTTCCATAACCTGACGGCCCCGGACGCTATCAAGCGCTGCCGTAGGCTCGTCTGCCAGGACCAGTCGAGGATTATTCGCCAATGCTCGTGCGACGGCTACCCTTTGCTGTTCTCCACCGGAAAGCATATATGGCAAATTATCGGACCTGTGTCCAACATCTAGACTCTCCAATAGCTCCATAGCCCGACGCCGAGCCGCTCGACCTGAAACATCGTTAATCTCAAGGGCTAACTGCACATTTTCTAAAGCCGTGAGAAAAGGGATCAAGTTAGCTTTCTGTAAGACATAACCGATGAAACGTCTACGGTAGGATCTCAGATTCACCTTGGGAACAGGGCCGTCTGAGACAAGATCATCTCCTATGGTAAGTTTTCCTGAAGTGAGCGTGTTTATGAGCCCGATAATAGTCAATAAAGTCGATTTACCCGCGCCGCTTGGACCTAACAGAGCAGCGACTTCGCCTTGGGACAAAGTGAACGATACATCACGCATTGCCACGACTTCAGCATTTCCGCCCCCATAAATTTTAGTGAGCGCCTGCGCTTGAATAGCGGGGGTTAGAGAGTTCATGACACAACCTCGTTAGGCTCAACCCGCAGCGCTTTCCAAACACCCAATCCAGCCGAAAGCACCGAGATTACAAACACTATCACGGCAAGAGACACGAGGTCATCAGTGTTGATCACGACTCGTCTTGGAAACATCGGGAAAACCCACTTCCCTGCAATAAAGGCGAATATATACCCAAGTAACCCGAGGAGGAGTGCCTGCTGGAGGATTAGCGCCAGTATCACGGAATTCCTGGCGCCGATTAATTTCAGCATCGCAATGTCGTGAATTTTCTCAAGAGTAAGTGTGTAAAGTATGAGCGCCATTATTATTGCCGAGATGACGATAAGAAGAGCGCGAAAAAGCCCTAGTTGTCGACGCGCTCGATCTACAACCCCTCTTAGTAGCAACTCTTTTTGCTGTTCCCTGGTAAATACGGAGACATCCGTCCAGCCTGACAGCTTCGCTACGACTGAATCGGGATCTGTGCCGGGAATCAACCTTACCAGCACCGCGCTCACCGACGGTAACGGAAGAGCCGCAAGATTGGCTGATGGGAGTTCCGCTCTTTCCAGCAGAGATGGTTGCGTATGACCGATATCCTGCCGGGCGACTCTCCATCTTCTGGCTTCCCGTTCAAGCCGAATCGCTTCACCTGAATAATCGTACTGGATATCAAGGGAATCGAGCAATGAGAAAAAGGCCAAACCATCGCCGCTCATACTGGACATACCCTTAGTAATTCCCACTACTTTGTATACATTCTTACCCAGTGGCAATTCATCCCCTAGCTGGAGTCCCAATATTTGGTCTGCGATCACTTCATAATGAGCCGCTCCAAGTCGTCTGCCCGCTACTAGCGGTAGCCATTCACCCTTGTCTTCCGGCCAGGAAAGACCTTGAACTTGCATCCGGAGAGGCTTACTTCGATATTCCCTCTGAACCGCGTAAGTGACAAATGCTCGGGCGCTCAATACCCCAGGAACAGACTGCAATCTATCCTCAAGATTTCTTGGAATTCGTGAAATTTCAGCAAAAGGACCCCTTGTGCCATACTGGACTACCCATAGATCAGCGCCAATATCATCAACCAACAGAGTGGCCTCTTTTATCAAACCTTGATAAATTCCGCCCATTCCCATGACGATCATGAGGAGCATCCCGATCCCCAGAGCCGTTAAGGAAAATCGTGACAGGTTATGGCGAATGTCCTTTAGCGCCAGATTCATTGGCTGTATACTCTTTGTCCGTCGGTCAATTCAGATGGGTTAGGGCCGGTAATAATCAACTCATCTTTAGAAAGTCCCTGAGTAATCTCCACCTTGTCAATTCCCCTCAGTCCCAGAGAGACATCCTTCCATTTTGCCTTTCCGTTGTCGGCAAGGTACACGCCTGATTTGCCTTTTCTCCACACAATGGCTTGAAGAGGGACATTGATTACATCGTCCTTTCTTCCTGTTTCGATATAAACCTCCGCACGTTGTCCCACAGCCCAATTGTGCGGAAGGGTGTCGACTCCTACATCAACCCGAAACTGTCTAGTTTCTCTGTCTACTTCTCGTCCAATACGAACCACTTTCCCCGGATAGTTTTGTTTGGGTTCCGATCTGAATAAAGCTCTAGCCGGCTGCCCGGGGGTAAGTTCGGCCATGGACGTTTCATCCACCCACGCGGAAATCCACATTTCCCTGGTGGAGAGCAGGCGAAAAATAGAGGCCCCCGGTACCACGATGTCGCCTATGTCCCGGTCTCGACGGACAATCAATCCGGAAAAAGGGCTAAAAATGCGAGTGTCGGCTAAGCGAGCCTGCTGAAAATGAAGTCTCTCTTTGGCTGCCAAGACCTGACGGTCCGCTTCTCTGATAGCCGCCGCTGCACGAGCCACATCCGCTTCAGCTACCGCAAGATTTTGGGTGTTCTTGTCCATCACTTCCTGGGAAATGCTCTTGGAAACCAATAGTCCGGCGTAACGCTCGTAATCACGACGCCCCTGATCATATATCGCTTGCGACCGAGCCGCATCCGCTTTGACTCGTTCCACTGCGGCCTCGTCCGCTCTTGATACTGCTTCCTGGGTACTGACTTCTCTGGATAAATCAGAGTCATCAAGCCGGGCTAAAAGCTGACCACTTTCGACCCAGTCGTTTTGATCAACCAAAAGTTCAACAATCAGCCCCTGAATTTTTGAACTTACTGTTGATTGGTAATGCGCTTCAAGGGTTCCCGTACCCATGACTTCGGCCACAACTTGACCGATGCTAACCGGTTGGGTTGATACCGGTATTGGGGCGAACTTCATCTTGAAGCCAATAATAGCGATCAGGATCGCGAGGACCATTAATTTCCAACTCTTGCGTAGAACACTCTGAAAAGTTGAATTCACTTGCCCACCTCTCTCGGATGAACCCAAAAGGAATCTATTGTAAATTATACCGAAGTTTAAATTATTTCTCGCGATTTGTTCGTTAAAATGCTATTATACCACCTTAATTGTAATCGAATAGAATGTACCGTGCAAGTGCTATCTCAACAGATAATTTCAGTGCTTCCGGAACGCCGGATCCGACACCGTAAAAAAGTCCCAAATAATTGATTAACAATTTATTGTCTTGCGGCCCGTGTAAAACGTAATTTTGCCGCGTCGATACGGAGTCGCCAATAGGGAATTTCGTGGCCACTGCGCAGATTCAAAAACAGGTTAACTGGAAATCATTATTGATTCTTTGTTTTACAACCTACCTGAACAAGCCGTGGTTTTTTCCTTGTCACTTGCGAGCATAATTTGTGTTTGGGACTCTGGAGACTATCGTAATGCCAAGCTTTTTTAACAACCTACGCTGCAGACTCATATTCCTGATTATCCT
>JAPLJJ010000210.1 GCA_026388665.1 Deltaproteobacteria bacterium | reverse complement strand
TCGCCTTTGTCCTGTGCGTTCCAGCAGTTTTCGGCGTTCTTTCTTGAGAGCGGTTTCCAATACTCGAGGGGGAACTCGGACGGTGTCGATCCTGAAAGACAAAGCCACATAATTGGTCCTTACATAAGAAGAGCCCTCAAACTCGTAATCATCGAAATCATCTATGCTTGTCCAGCCAAAGCCTATTAATTCCCCGGGTTGATCCGTAGTCCGGAACGAACCTCGCTTAATGCCCTCGTGAATTGAATCCCAAAAAGATCCCTCTATCGTACCTTTGACTCGATATCGCATAACTGAAACTGATCGAGAGGCAAATCCCATACCGTTTCCTCCAATTTGTCGCAGCTCCGATGAGCCATCACAATAGGCGGCCAACATAAACCAAACATCGCCAACTAGCAACAGGCAACAATAGGCACAGCGGGCTTAAATCCGTATGTTAAATAAGTTGCTGCGTTTAAAGGTTCAGAAACTGGACTGTTTCTGAGATGATTTGGTCTTCTCGACCAAAATGGAAGTGATCAGCCCCTTCAAGTGTGACAATGCGCTTAGGTTCTGGTATTTTTGCAGCAAGCTCAAGAAACTTCCCAATAGAACACACAAAGTCTCGATCACCGGCAAGCAATATCTTGGGTCGCATCTCATTGACCAGAAAACTAAAGTCATACATATCAACCGGGGGCGATACGCCAATCAGCCTCATTGGCCGCGATTCCTGGGCCGCTGCCTTCAGGCCGACCCAGCATCCAAACGAATAACCGGCCAGAATTAAGTTGGATGAATCCACTTCATCTAATGAATCGAGAAAAGTGATTGCAGCAAGAACATCCTGAATCTCGTCAACTCCGTTACCATGAGTTCCTCCACTTTTCCCAACACCTCGAAAATTAAATCTTAATGCCGCAATGCCATGCTCCAACAGGCCTGAAGAGAGGCTGGATGTCACATTATTGAACATGTTTCCGCCATAGAGCGGGTGTGGATGAAGTATTAAAGCGGCCTGAGGCAAGTTAACAGGAGCTTCGGGAAACTCGAGCATTCCTTCGAGAGTTATATCTCCACACGGGATCAATATATCTTTCCTTAGGATCACCAACACCTCCGATATTCCGGTCGAACTTTCTTATTTCGCTGTGATCGCGCCGAAATGGTATCACACGTATAGTGGCGTCCGCGGAACTCTGTATGGTAAGTATACAGCCCCATCATCGACAAGCAGGATTTTCGTCATACGGTTTTCCCCTGTAACGATTTGGGGAAGGTTAGCTTAATAGTCGTTCCGGGACCACGTTTTTTTGTTATTTCGATGGACCCGTTATGCTCTGTAACAATAGTGTAACTTATCGCCAATCCAAGGCCCGTCCCCTGGCCTGTTTTCTTGGTCGTAAAAAATGGTTCGAAAACCTTAGACCTTAAACTTTCAGGAATTCCGGTTCCCGTATCCGACAGCTTCACAATTACCCGGTCACCTTTAATGTCCGACTTAATGGTTACTGAATCGTTTTGATCGACATCCATTTTTTGTCCCGGCCCTCGATGTTTTGATAAAATAGCGTCGCGCGCGTTTACAATTAGGTTCAAGAAAACCTGTTCCAGTCTGTTGGCGTTGCCCTTTATTTTTGGCAATTCATCCTTGAGTTCCAGGATGCATTCGATCTTGTGAGCCTCTAGTTGCGTCTTCAAAAGGGAAACGCTGTTCCGTATGGGGTCATTAATATCCAAGAGAACCAAGGTTTCATCCGTTTTCCTGCCAAATTCCCGGAGATGATTAATGATACGTGTCGCGCGGTCCACATTATTGTTAAGTTCCTGAGTCACCTTTAGGAAATCTTCTGTTGCGACACCGCTGGTAGCTCTAATTTTCTTAGCCAGGTAATCGCAGCCGATACGTATTACATATAGAGGTTGATTAAGTTCATGGGCTATCCCTGTGGCCATTTCACCCAAGGTCGCCATTTTGCTCGCGTGAATCAACTGAGCTTGTTTTTCAAGTTTTTCGGTAGCATCCCACGCCGCTATCATAAGCGCTGGGCGATTTTCATAACGGCCCGCGGCGGCCTGGAAATTTACAATAAAAACGGAACCTGCTTTTCGCCTTCTTCTGAGAATAGGCATAGGAACTGCTTCGCTAAGATCAAGATTCTTCAACAGAGTTCTAGTCGTCTCCTGATCGGTTTCCGGCGCAAGATCATCAAAGTTCATGTGAAGAAACTCTTCTCTGGAATATCCATATTCATCTTCCGCGCGCGCGTTGACATCGAGAATCTTCATTGTCTCCTTGTCAATAACAAAGATAGGGGTTGGTCCATTATCAAAGAGGAACCGGTATCTAGCTTCGGATTCAATAAGTCGCGCCTCAGATGCTTTCAGATTCAAAAGCATACGGTTGAACGACGTTGTAAGCTGGTCAATTTCATCCCCACCGCTGAGATCAGATAGCGCCATACCATTTTGAACCGGATTCTCTTTATCTTCAGGCGTTTCTTGATCGTTTTCTGAGCCTGAACAGGTCTCGCGACTGATTTGATCGGCCTTTTGTGTTAATTCCATGAGAGGTTCGGTGATTTTCCGTGAAATACGATCTATGAATAGCCATCCAATGGCTATGATGAGCAGACTCGCAAGAAGGTGTATAAACTTAAGTTGTTCTATTACATCATGATCCCAGATCAGACGAGGAAAGATGACAACCCCCAGGGTTGCGCCGATCGCGACTACAACCCCTACAACCAGGAACAGGGCGCTTATAAGAATCCTGTTCTTGAATGATATCAGAAATAACAGTTTTGGTTTGAATCGATTGGGAGTGTGACGATCAATACTATGAAGGATCTTTACAATTAGCCCTGGCCGATGGTGAACTATAGGGGAAGTCCCCTTTAATTCCGACCATACCGACCGTGTCCTACCGTTGAAATGACGTCGCATATGAGGGCGCTCCTGAGTCCCCCCAAATTCATCCATTTTGGCTTTCTCCGAGAACCGGCCCTGTTTATAGTGAGTTCAAGGACTTCTCGATGCACGTTCAGGACATGTAATTCTTCATCCCTTCGATATCTTTACGCATTGTCTCATACAAAACAGCGTTTTCGATCGCGAGGGCGGCCTGTTGAGAAAACCTGGTGATCAGTTCCATTTCCTTTTTGTCATATTTTCTGTCATCTGCTGAATAAACCCTAAGACACCCAATGATCGCGCCACGAACCGATAGCGGCATTGACAAAATTGTCGCTATCCCTTCCTGGCGCGCAGCGTCCGGATATTGAAGGCATTTGTCAAAAGAGGTTTGATCCACGAAAGAACTCTTTCCTGTGGATTGAACTTCGGCAATGCTGCGGTTCGCATCCAGCTTTCCCTTGCTTACATACTCGTCGCTCAAACCACATGACGTCGCTAGTTCGAAGCAAGCCCCATCCTTCTGCCGAACAAGCACCGAAGATCCTTTAACTTTGAGCAAATCCCTAGATGAAGAACAGACAAGATCGAGAATCTTTTTAAGATCTAAGCTTGACCGTAAGGCCTTCTCAGATTCCTCATACACAAGTTCGGCATCCTTGTCTTTGCGGAGTATGAGCACTTTGCTCAAGGCCCTTTCCGTAACTTCAAGAAGCTCTTCAGGGGTGAATGGTTTGGGAAGATAATCAAGAGCGCCTAGTTTGATCGACTCCACTGCCGAGGCGACACTCGGATAACCGGTAAACATGATTATGCCCGTGTTCGGATAATCGCGCGCCGCCGTCTCAACCAACTCCATACCGTTTTGGTTCGACATCATGAGGTCAGTCAAGATCAAATCATAAGTTGTCTTGTTCAAGAGATTCAAGGCTTCATCAACCCGGTAAGCAGTGTCTACTCTGAACCCTTGTTCTTCAAGAATCCGCCTGACGCTCTCCTGTACGATCTGTTCATCATCCACAACCATTGTTACGGCTTTCACTTTACCCCCAACCTTCATGCCGACCTCCTTAAGATAGTCTTATTTCAAGAACTGATACCGTGCGAAAATAAAATTGCGATTATGTTGTAGAGAACAATACGGGCTCAATAATTCATTTCCACGGGCAGTCTGATTGTAAATGTAGTTCCAACACCTTCCCGGCTTGCTACCAATATGTCACCGTTATGGTTCTTCACTATGCCGTAGCTTACAGCCAGTCCCAGTCCCATGCCCATGCCTTCAGTAGAGTCCTTGGTAGTAAAAAATGGGTCGAAAATTTTGTCCAGCATAATCTCAGGCATCCCGGAGCCTGTATCTTGAAAATCGATTTCCACCCATTCCTCAAGGCGGCGTGTCCTGATTGTGAGCGTGCCTGATCCATCCATGGCATCGAGCGCATTAAGAATGATGTTCATAAAGACCTGTTCCATCAGGTTCGAATCGACCGCCATCTCAGGAATATCCGAACCATAGTCTTTGACCAGCGCAATTCCGAAAAAACGTTGCTGATGAACTATGATTTCAAGAGTCTGGTCAAGCACCGGCTCTATGCGACGCAGCTTTTTCTGCATAGGCATCTCACGGGCAAAATCGAGGACGCCCTGGACTATACCCCTAACGCGAGTAGTTTCCCGTATGATGATCTCAAGGTCTTTTCGGGTCGGTTCATCATTTTTGAATTTTTTTGCAAGAAGGTGAGCAAATGTCAGCACGCCCGTAAGAGGTTGATTGATTTCATGAGCTATGCCTGCGGACAGTTTTCCAAGCGAAGAAAGTTTCTCAGACCTCAAGAGCTGTTTTTCCAGTTTGATTTTTTCTCTTAAGTCCGTAAAAATCCCGACTGATCCAGCCTCTATTCCATTTTCGTAAAGAACCGCGGCCGATATGTAAACCGGTATTTCATGGCCATGTTTATCCACGAGAGTAACTTGCCTCTTTTGAAGTATGCCCGGCCCTCCAAAATCATCGGACTTCAAATCCTTCATAATTTTTCTTGCGACGCCAGGGAGATAGATTTGAACGATGTTCATCTTCCCTACGACTTCTTCTTTCCCATAACCGAGAAGCTTTTCCGCTGCGGAATTGAAGATTATGATTGCCCCACCTTTTCGAATGCAAACTGTGGCGTCCGGAGAGTTTTCAATTATGTTTTCTCTGAACTGATAAGCTTTTTCCAGCTCTACATTAGCTTCGCGAACCAAGGTTTCAAGGTTACGAGTATACTGTTTGAGTTTCCGTCTAAGAGCAACTTTCTCCAGGGACCTCTTCAAAGATAGTGACAGAAGCTCTTCGCTTACCGGTTTGGTCAAGAAGTTGGAAGCTTCCTTCCGGAGGCATTCTACGGCCATGTCCATGTCGCCATGTCCGGAAATAATGATGACCTCCGCATCCCGGTTTATTTCCTTTATGCGGCTCAGGACCTCAACTCCATCCATGCCCGGCATTCTTACATCCAGCAAGACAACGTCCGGTGATTCCTTCTGAAAAATCTCCAGAGCGGTAGGACCGTCCGCTGCGGTCCACACAGAGTAACCGTCCAGTTCCAACGTCATTCGCATCATATTACGGATACTCTCTTCATCATCAACAAGAAGCACCTTAGTCATTCTCAGTCTCCGTGAGGCAATGCCGGGAAAGTGAACCTGAATGTGGCGCCCTTTCCGGAAAGAGGGTCAAAGAAGAAATGATACTTTTCTTGGGATGCTATGAGTCCGGCTTCTGATGGCCTTTAATGAACACGCATCCTGTCCAAGGAACAGATCAGCCCGTCGATTTCGTGACATGGTCCTCTATCATCGTCTTCGACGTTGATCTCTTCTTCGTGTTCGACGAGCGCTGCCTGGGAGCCGGCAGCCTATGCCAATAGGCTTAAGCGTAACCATCTTTGTCGAAATAGTCCCAAAGGTCATCGCGCAACGCTTCGCATTCGTCTTTAACATCTTCATAAGATCGTGCGTTTTCAATTGCAAGCGCAACCTGTTCAGCGAATCCGAAAAGGAATCTGGATTCTTCTTCGGTAAATTTTCTGGGTTCGGCAGTATAGACCCTTAATGCGCCAATTACTTTGTTTCGCACGATAAGAGGCACACTGAGTATAGAAGCGATACCCTCGCGCTTGGCTTCGGACGGGTACTGGACCCGTGGGTCTGTCGATGCTTCCTCTATCCACACCTGTTTGCCGTTCATAGTAGTGTCGGACAGGCTTTTCGATGAATCCAAAAGGCCTTTATCCACATAGTTGCGGCTAAGACCGTGGGATGCGAAAATACGAATCTTTTCTCGATTCTTATCTACAAGACTCAAAGTGCTGCCCTTAACTTTCATAACCTTTACAACGCCCTGTACGATCAGGTCCAACACTTCCTTAAGGTTCAAAGTGGAGGAAATAGCGTTCTTGATCTCGGCGAAAGTATCTTCACGATAGCGCTTTTCGAGTCTAGCTTTTCGGCTGTTCATGACCTTTTCAACAAGTTCTGTGAGCTGGTCGGGGGTAAAAGGCTTCCTGATATAGTCTACGGCCCCCAGTTTCATGGCTTTTACGGCAGAGTCGACTGTAGAGTAGGCAGTGAACATAATGACTGAAATGTCCGGGTCAATTTCTAACATAGCCTCCATGGCCTGAAGGCCGTCCATTCCGGGCATCTTGAGGTCAGTTATCAAGATGTCAAATCCGCCCTCCTTCAATGTCTCCAGAGCTTCTTCCCCTTTTCGGCAAGTTTTAACCTGGCAATTCTCTTCCTCCAGAATTCGGGAAACGCTGTCTAGAACGATTTTTTCATCATCCAACACCAGAATTTTCCATTTTTTGTTTTCCATCTTGATTTACTCCAGAAAAATTTATCTTGTCACTTCTCGAATTTGTGGAAAATCTCGTTGACCCAACCGACTTCGTTTTTGACACGAAGTTCCGGAGACCTCCCTGCAACCGGTACAGGAATATTTTTCTTTAATCCATCTATGTCTTTTCTGACACTTTCGTAAGCTATGGCGTTTTCCAAAGCCCGAACTCCCTGGTCCGCGAATTTCATCAACAACCCCATTTCTTCTTCATCAAATGTCCGTTTCTCAGCGCTGTATATTCTTAGAACGCCCAGGATTGTTTCGTCCAGCTTCAGAGGAATCGAGAGTATGGAAACGATTCCTTCTCCCCTGGCGTTCTCCGGGTAGTGAAGACTTGAATCGAAGTCCGCTTCTTCAATAAGTACCGGCTCTTCAGATTGGAAGATTTCCGAAACGCTCTTTTGACTGTTCAGTGCCCCCTTCCGCACATATTCATCGCTTAACCCGTAATGTGAAGCCATTTCGAGAGTCTGGTCCTTTTTCTTATGTATCAGAACAGAAGCGCCCTTCACTTTGAACAGGCCGACCACACTAGTACAGATCAGTCGTAGCACCTCTTGCAGGTCCAAACTCGATTTAATAGCCTTCTCCGCATCGCTGTATAGTCTCTCAATTTCTTTGTCATGCCGTTTTTTCCTAACCTTTTCCAACGCCCGCGCCGTAACTTCAAGAAGTTCATCGGGAGTAAACGGTTTGGGCAGATAATCCAGGGCTCCTAACTTCATTGATTCCACGGCTGAATCAACTGTGGCAAAACCTGTGAACACGACGACACCAGTATTGGGGTGGTCCCTGGCTACAGCATCAACCGCTTCCATACCGTTTCTGTCGGGCATCATCAAGTCAGTGAGCACAATATCATAGGACTGCTTGGATAGACGATCCAGGGCTTGGTCAACTCGCATTGCGCTCTCAATCATATATCCTTCTTCTTCAAGGATCCTTCGGACGCTTTCGTGGATGATTTGCTCGTCATCAATGACCAAAATGGTTGCCTTTGGTTTCCCGGTGGCGTTCATCTTTTCCTCCTCATACATGTCGGCTCGGCGACAAATCATGTTAGAGACGTTTTGCCGCTTGCAGTCAATCTTACGCGGCAAACGTTGGTGTTTTCATCAAAAAGTCTATAGACACCCAGCCCTGGGAAATTGACCGGCACAAAAACCAGCCCACGGTTCATCTCGGCTGAAAGTTTTACTGGAGCTACGAAAGCGCTTTGAGGAGACGCTACTTCAACGAGATCTCCCTTCTTAAGATCTAGTTCGCTCGCGTCATCCGGATTGATTTCAACATATCCCCCTGGACAAAGGCTAAGGAGGTTCTCCGATCGAGTAGAGGTTGATCCAAAGTGGTACATGGAACGCCCGACCATCATTTCAAATGGATACGTTGCGGCATCTCTATCCGGTGATTCCCAGGTTCTCACCGGGGCAAACGAATATGGCTTCTCAAGAGATCCGCGTCCTTGCCCACCGGCAAAAGGATGCAGAATCTTTCCGTCACCCTCAAGATCTTGAAAACTGAGCCCCTTATATAGTGGTATGGTCTGCGCTATTTCCCTGAAAACATCGGCAGCCCTGAAAAAACCCATGGAATGTCCCATTGTTTTGGCTACTTCTTCGAGAATGGACCAATCCGGCATGGTTGGTCCGAGCGGCGGTATTACCTGATTTAGCCGCTGAACTCGATGTTCGATATTGGTCATGGTCCCTTCTTTTTCGGCAAAAGCGGCGACTGGAAAAATGCAGTGAGCTAGTTCCGCTGTCGGGCTCAAAAACATATCCTGAACAACAATCAATTCCGCCTTCTTAAGAGCCGAAGCCCAGCGCCCGGCATTCGGATAATCGGTTAACGGGTCTGCGCCTGCTATGTATATGGCTCGAACCTCCCCGCTTTCCACACCTCTTGCGATCTCCGTTGCTGTTTTCCCTTTGGCGTAAGGCAGCTTGGCTTTCCATGTCTTCTCGAACAAGACTCGGACTGATGCCATATCCTGGTAACCAGGCATGTATTCGGGCATCACCCCCATATCACAAAGGCCGACCATGTTGCCTTTTTCAAAGATGGGATAAACCCCTGCATTGGCCTGCCCCATGTTTCCGGTAAGGAGAGCCAAATTCACCAGGTTCATCACGCACTGGAGGCCGTTCTCCTGAAGAATAACGTCCCCTCCGAAAATGATAGACGCCGTCGATGCCTCTGCAAATATTCGAGCGGCCTCTTCTAGTTCCTCAACAGATAAGCCGGTTCTTTTCAGAATGCCTTTAAGGGGAATCTTGTCAAGCAGGTTTTTCATAGGAAGAAAATTTGTTGTTCGATCCCTGACAAACTTTCTATCCCAAAGATCGAGATCCAGGATCATCTTCATCATTCCCAAGGCAAGTTCACTCTCGGAATACGGCCTAATTCTCAATCTCACCCGTGCAAAGGGATCGAGGCTGGTCTGGCGGGAATTAGCTACTATGACATTGCTGTCATATTTGCGCGACGCAATTTTAATCTTCCAGCCTAGAGCAGGTGTTTCTTCGACAGGATCAATTCCTATGACCAGAACCGCTTCTGTTAGCAGGAGTTCTTCGAGGGTGTTGGTAGTCCCTTTGACTCCGGACGTCAGTTCCAGCGCGCGCTGCACTCTCAGAAAACTGAATCGCGCCTCACTATCGATATTGTTAGTTCCTATTACGGATCGGAATAACTTCTGGAATGCGTAACAATCTTCATTCGTTAGTCTCGGGGAAGCCAGTCCGGCCACACTGTCCGGACCAGACTCCGTAATGATTTTCTGCAACTTCTCAGAGACGTATGAGAGCGCTTCTTCCCAAAACACAGGACGCAGGTCTCCGTCTTTCCTCAAGAGTGGCGATACCAAACGGTCTTTATTATGAATCAGATCGTAACCAAACCGTCCCCCTACACAGAGAGTACCATTATTATGCGTAGCTGGATCTGCGGTAATATGAAAAATTCTGTTATCTTTAACGTTCATCTCCATTCGGCACCCAGCCGAACAAAGAGGGCATATTGTCGCGGTTTTCCTTAGCTCCCAAGATCGCGCCCAGCTCTTCGATTCTTTGTATGACATAGCGCCGGTAGGGCAAGCCTCGACGCATTCTCCGCAAAAGTCACAATTTAGAACCCCACCATCCCGAGTACCAATGCGAGCATTGTACCCAAGTTCCAGCAAAGCAAGGGCCCCGGCCCCTATAACTTCGTGGCAAACCTTTACACATCTCAGACAGGTTATGCACAGATTCGGATTGTACTGTATCAACGGCCAGTTCTTGACTACCGGGCCGCTACGTCTCTCCATAAGATAATCCGTGCCCCCACCCCCAATTCCCAGTCGGTAAGTTAGGGCCTGAATCTCGCACTCACCGGCCGCAGGGCAGATCGGGCATTCGAGCGGGTGATCCATGAGTACAAGCTTCATCACTTCATCCCGGATATTTCTGACCTGGGGAGCGTCGGTCCGTACCCGCATCCCATCTCGAACAAACGTGTTGCAGGAGGTCATTGGGCGTGGCACGCCTTCTATCTCTACTACACACATACGACAGGAATCCGAGGGAGTAATCTTTGGGTAATAACAAAGGGTGGGGATCCAGATTCCAGCTTGAGTGGCAGCCTCTAGGATTGTCATCCCCTCAGAGGCGTTCACCTCAACGTCGTCGATTGTAAGAAGAGGCATTTTTCGGTCCTTGTCTGTTGGAAACGAATTGTACGCTCTAATCGCCTAATCAAAAAGAATAGGGCTAATTCTCAAGACGCCACTTTATCGACCGCCAGTAGGATCAAGTGAAAACATCTTAGACATCGGCTTGCTTCTATGAATGAGCTTTTTTGAGTCAAGCCTGAATCAACTTCATGAAAACTGGATATTCTCTCACGTGGGTCAAGCTTTATTCTGGAAACCTTGCCCCCTTCTCTGCCAGGTGTCCTTGCAGTAACAAGAACCCCGTGGTCCTCTTCAATCTTGGCTATCAGATCTTCCATCCATTGACTCTCCGAAGGGACACACTTTCCAGTGGTGACATAGTCGTGGATCATTCTCGCTGCCCGTTTGCCTCCGGCCAAGGCGTGGACTACAGTGAGAGGTCCGCTAACAACATCGCCGGCAGCAAATATTCCAGGTCGAGAAGTCATCATTGTGGATGGATCAACTTTGATTGTAACGTGGCGAGTTATTTCTATTCCGTCCTCCGGGGATAGAAAATCCAGCGCTGATGTCTGGCCTATCGCCGGGATAAGCGCATCTGCCTCGAGGACAAACTCTGATCCAGGTACTGGGACAGGTCTCCTTCTGCCACTCTTGTCCGATTCTCCGAGTTCCATGCGAATGCACTTCAGGCCTGTCATTTTCTTGTCACGCTCAAGGATTTCTACCGGCTGGGTGAGAAAATGGATTACAATTCCTTCTTCTCGGGCGTCTTCCACTTCTTCCGGGTCTGCAGGCATTTCAGACTCTGTCCTACGGTAAACAATTGCAACCTTGGCAGCGCCCATTCTGAGGCATGTCCTTGCACAATCAATGGCGGTATTACCGCCACCTACAATGACTACGTTTTCACCCAGGCGCACTTGTACTCCCAGGTTAATGTCTCTTAAGAAATCTATCCCTCCGCCGAAAACCCCGTCGATTCCATCCTGCTCGCCTCTTATCCCTAGCGGCACTGACTTGTGGGACCCTAGACCAAGAAATATTGCCCGAAAACCTTCCTTGAACAGATCCGCTATCTTGAAATGCGACCCTAGTTTGGCTCCCTGCTTAACTTTTACTCCAAGGTCGCACAGGATACCGATTTCCCGCCGGAGCACATCTCGTGGTTGGCGATATGGAGGGATCCCAACAGCTACCATCCCGCCGGATTCGGGGAACCCTTCAAAAATAGTTACCGGGTGGCCAAGGCGATTAAGGTAATATGCAGCGGACAATCCGGCTGGACCTGCTCCGACTACCGCTATGGGATGGCCGGTAAGTTCGACTTTCTCCAAGGGTGGTTTCAAGTGATGAATCAGCTCGTAATCAGCCGCGACACGTTTCAGAGTTTTGATGGGTATGGCCACGTCTCCCATGTTAGCTACGCTACAGGCCTTTTCACATGGAGCGGGACAGATTCGGCCCGTTATTCCCGGGAGAGGCATTTCCCGGCGAATTATTTCGAGCGCCTCACCGTAACGTAGTTCCTGCAACATTTCTACATAACCGGGGATATTGATATGACAAGGACAGGTGTTCATGCAAGGAGCGGAAATGCTTCCCACGAAATGGATCGAATCCTGAGGTACCCCATATTTTACCGCATTCGAAAAATGTTCACTAAAATGAGTTAGACCATCTCCGAGCAGTTCCCCCGCGCTTTGACATACTGAACATTTCGCCGCGTCGTTTAGCACCTCGCCCATGTGTCGCAAAAGATCCAGGTCCGATTCCTGTCCGGCGCCTCGCATGATACGATCCAACGTTACTAGTATAAGCTTCGATCCTTTGATGCCGGTTATGCATTTTCCACAACAATATTTTGCCTGAATCTGTTTGACGTATTCGGCCACCATAGGGACAAAATTAAATTTCTCTTTGAATTGCAGGAAGCCCTTCCCGCTCATAACCGCTACGACATTGTCCGGAAAACTTTTTTCAGAAGGAAAATCTTCAAGGCCGCCACCCTCGGTAATGTCTTCTTCGCCTTTACGGTACCTGAATACCTTGCCCCATCGCCCAAGAATGATTGACTTCATTTGGTCCTCCGATTAGAGGGAAGCCTCAAAATCTATCAAGCAAACATATAGTAATAATTCAGTATAGAAAAAGTTATATGGGAATCTCGAACTGTAAACGATTATCAAACGAACCTTTCGACTGCGCCGAAGGTAGCGTTGACGCTGCATGAGACCTATATCATTATACTTTTTTATTTCACGCGTTAGTTCTAGGTGGTACTCAATGATCATGGATTATAGCCCAATATTGTCTACAAGTGAACCAGGAAAAATTCCGGACCTCCTTTTTTTGTGTGAATGAAGGAAGAAAATAACTTTAGCTTATGTTTTCCTTATGTGTAACCGTGGCTCAAACACTACGCTAGGTCATCTCGACTGATCCTTCGGGATCCTCATCAATTACATCTGCTATGATTGCGGCGCCAGGAACACCCGCACGATTCAGATCTTCAACAAAGGCCGCTGCGGATTGAGCCGGAACCCCTAATAACAGGCCACCCGAAGTCTGAGGATCAAACATAAGGTCGCAAACCGCTTGCGGCAATCCGCTGCCGACTATAACCCAAGCGCTGTAGTAATCCCGGTTGGAGTAAGCCCCCGCGGGCACTAACCCCATGGCAGCGGCATCATAGGCTCCCTTAAGCAGAGGAACCCTCGCGCTGTTCACTCGTATCATGCACTTGCTTGCTAGAGCCATCTCAGTTAAATGACCGGCCAGACCGAAGCCTGTAACATCCGTACATGCTCGAATGCTCCATTTGACGGCGACTTCAGACGCGATATTGTTAAGGGCGCATATTGAGCGTTCAAAATCAGCTACGGATTTATCCGAACCAAGCCCTGCCTTGATCGATGTCGCAATGACGCCTACCCCTATGGGCTTGGTTAATACAACCTTGTCTCCAGGAGCAAGGGCGGAATTCCTCATTATTTTTTCAGGATGAACAATACCGAGCACGGACATGCCGTATTTGGGTTCATCATCTTCTACGCTGTGCCCACCAACGAGCGAGACACCGGCTTCTCGAAGCACATCCAACCCGCCTTCCAACACCTGACGAAGCTTATCAATTCCAAGTTTCCGTGTAGGAAAACAAACCACGTTCATAGCGGTAATCGGTTTGGCGCCCATTGCGTAAACATCACTCAGTGCATTTGCCGCGGCAGCACGGCCAAAAACCCTGGGATCGTCCACGATCGGAGTGAAGAAATCAAGTGTCTGAACCAACGCTGTCTGGTCGTTCAGTTTGTACACACCCGCGTCCTCTGATCCGCCAATCCCGGCCAGCACGTTCGGGTCTATAGGTATATCGAGCCCACAAAGCGCCTTGCTTAGGTCACCCGGACCTATTTTGGCCGCTCAGCCCGAGGTCTTGGAGAGGCTTGTGAGTCGTATTTCTTTATCTTCCATATTCTCAGCTCCTAAAGGTGTGGGGGAAAGATAACCGAGTCTGTGGATCAATCGTGAGGCTCAAACTTCGGTTGTAACAAGTATAGGACATTCCGATACATGAGATAGGTAAAAATTCCAGGTTACTCATATTATTTCGTTGTTTTTTTTTGGGTCCAGAAATTTTTCGTAGATTTCTAAATTTTTTCTTGACAAAAGGTCCCTGTTGCGGTACCGTCCATATTGGGGTAATAGTCAATCAACATCATAACCTGTCTCCTCTCACGATGCGGGAAGGAGGGACGGGCCATGGATCTCGACAAGACAATAGATGATCTGATCGAGGCCGGATGGCATGTGCTGGACACCGAGTGTGACGACCGCGCGTTAGCCCATTGGAAAAAGACTACAAGCGCGTTTCTTATTGAATTTCTTGGTCGGCGTCATGTTGTGACGGAAAGTTTTATCTGTTGCTGGCAAACAAAATATGGCGTTGGTCAGCTCAATGGACCGCGTCATATCACGAAAAGCCTGCTGGATGAAACGAGCGAAACTCCCATTTCAGTTTAATCTGAGATGTAGATGACTTTGCTGCCTTGGGGCTCAAACTGAAATGGCAATTCGGGCAGAGTAGAGAGCGCTTGTCGGACGCTGTTTTGATTCTGTGGTTCAACGTAGAAAAGCAGGAACCCACCTCCTCCCGCTCCAAGTAGTTTTCCACCTATAGCGCCTGCTGAGCGCGCCTTTTCATAGTAATCATTTATCGTGTCATTAGAAATTTCTTGAACCAGGCTCTTCTTTAGCAACCAGCCCTGATGAAGGATTTCACCGAAATCGTTCAATGATCTGGATGTGCGAAGAGTTTCGATAAGGTCCGCGCATAAATCTTTCATAGCTCTAAGGACTTCAAGCTTCTTTACTGTCTCAGCCTTTTGAACCTCAAGTATATCTCCGGCTCGACGGGTGATCCCTGTATAGAAAATCATTAGATTATTCTGGAGGGCTTTCTTCGTCTCCAGGGGGCATATTACAGGATCAACAAACACGTTTTCATCAGGATTGAAACGGATGTGACAGATTCCACCGTACGCGGCGATAAATTGATCTTGTTTCCCTATCGGGTCTTTCAAGGTTTCTATTTCGATATTACACGCTTCTTCGGCCAGTTTTTTTGCCGAGACCGCCTCACCTTTGAAGGTATGCAAAGCGTGTAAGAGGCTCACTGCGTACGCGCTTGATGACCCCAACCCGGTTCCTGACGGTATATCAGCCATCGACGCTATCTCGACTCTATCCATTACCCCCGTGAGTTTTAGGGCTTCACGAATTATTGGGTGACGAACTTCCTCGACAGAGTTTACCAGCTCAGTTTGAGAATATTTTAACGAAATGGCGTGTTCGAAGTATCGGGTCAAACGGTTGACAGTAATGTAAATATATTTGTTGATCGTAGCGCTGACTACCGCTCCTACTTCATGCTGATAATAGGAACGGAGATCGGTGCCCCCTCCACAAAAACTTACGCGAAATGGCGTGCGGGTAATTATCATGTGAACCTGCTATTACGCCCCGGGAAATTGATTGAACTGCGTCAGGCTATATTAGCGTTCTGCATTATCGGAAACAAGGTAGGTCTGGCTGATTAGAGTATATATCCCGTCCCTAGGATCCGCATTCCGGTAAAATTTTCCTCGGGACGGGGTATACTTCATCCCTCCAAATCACCACAGAAACAAAAAGAAATAAAAACCGGAAGCGGCGGTAATCGAAAATATGGGAATCGGGACTTTTGAGTCAAGGCTTTTGTTTGCTTCATCCGCTTGCGCAATTAAACGTTTGTCTTATTGGTCAACCGTAACATTTTAAAACTTTGAAACATCCTTGACTCGAAAAAAAGTCGTAAAATAGTATTAGGCATTTTTAAGCTGGTCAACAATAGCCTGCCCAAAGCCTGAACACGAAACTTCGGTGGAATCGTTCATCAACCGGGCGAGGTCATAGGTAACTATGCGCAACCGGATTGTCTTGGCCAGGCTGTCCTCAAGTAGTTCTGCGGCTTCATGCCAGTCCATACGTCGGAACATCATGGCGCCGGAAAGCAACATGGATCCCGGGTTCACTTTATTAAGGCCCGTATACTTGGGAGCGCTCCCATGTGTAGCTTCAAATACCGCGCATGTGTCGCCTATGTTTGCGCCGGGCGCCATCCCCAAACCACCAACCTGCGCAGCCAAAGCGTCCGACATATAATCACCGTTAAGGTTCGGCATCGCCAGCACGTCATATTCTTTTGGACGTAACAAGGCCTGTTGAAACATCGCGTCGGCAATCCTGTCGTTAACCAGTATTTTACCCTCGGGAATCGCTCCATGATGTTCCGTCGCAAGTTCATCCTCGAAAATCGCGACGTCTCCGAATTCACACCTCACTAATTCGTAGCCCCAATCACGGAAGGCTCCCTCGGTGTATTTCATTATGTTACCTTTATGAACCAGGGTGACTCTTTTCCTTTTGTCATCAAGCGCAAATCGCATAGCCATCCTTACGAGTCTCTTCGTCGCCTTGGGGCTCATTGGTTTAACGCCGATACCCGCTTCTACCGGTATTTTCACCCCCATTTCCGTCTCAAGGAAGTTTATGATTTTCAGCGCATCCTCGGAACCGGATTTCCACTCTATACCTGCGTAAACATCCTCTGTATTTTCACGAAAAACCACCATGTCCACATCCTCGGGTCTGATCATCGGAGATGGAGTTCCACTAATATATTTTACTGGCCTTACACATGCGTAAAGATCCAGTTTTTGTCTCAGCGTCACGTTCAGGCTGCGAAAACCACCACCTACGGGTGTAGTTAACGGCCCTTTTATGACTATTACCGATCTCCTGATCGCATCGAACGATTCTTCAGGGAAATGGCTCCCGAATTCCCGAAAACTTTGCTCTCCCGCAGGTATTTCCCACCAGAATATTTTTCGGTCCCCGCTGTATGCCTTTTCTACCACAGCGTCAAAAACAGGACGAGACGCCGCCCAGATATCGGGGCCTACACCGTCACCTTCTATGTAACCAATGACGGGGTTATTCGGTACCCTGATTTTGAGGCTTGCCTGATCAATTGTAATCCACTGTCCTTCTCGAGGTTCTTCAAATTTTGCTTTCATCCAGCAATTCACTCCAAAACTATTTCTTGGGCCGCGACAAAAGTTACCCACGGCGGGGTTGTTTGTTCACGGGTTATGATAAAACCCTGTTCGTTAAATAATGTTTTTAATACCAAAGCCTGATCGCCGTTGATGCCTGATACTATCCATATTTTATGTAAGGAAGCTTCTTTCAATACCACCAGGTCTCGTAACACTCCAAATGGTAGATTTGCGAGCACAAGATCATACTCTTCGTCTAGAAATACCCGAGCTTCTCCTTCTCGAACTGAAATTATTTCAGACAATCCGTTTAACTCAACATTTCGATTGGTTGCCTGAACAGCCAGGCGATTTTTGTCCACAGCGACAATTTTGGTTAATCCGAGCTTTGCTGCCGCTAACGCAAGGATGCCTGAGCCCGAGCCAAGATCAAGCACAGATTTCACGCGTTTACTTTTTATGATCTCGACCAGGAATTCAATACATGATCGTGTGGTTGGGT
The DNA here is from genome assembly GCA_026388665.1 of Deltaproteobacteria bacterium. GTDB lineage: Bacteria > Desulfobacterota > Desulfomonilia > Desulfomonilales > Desulfomonilaceae > CAJBEZ01. Next base: position 6,057 of record JAPLJJ010000210.1, on the reverse strand, counting down.
GATTCCCGTCCCCGAAGACTACTGACGGATCAAGAAGGATTGCGCCACCATCTGCAATAGATTCGGGGGAAGGCACAAATTTTACCCCGCAAATGTTTAATCCGTCATCGGGTAGCCCTTCTTGCCAGTCTCGGTATTTCATGTCATGACGGGAACCGACCGTAAAATCGTATGATGAACAAAGATTGGATATATATTGGTCTTCCGGTTCAGAGAAAAACACATAAGAAAAGGTTTCCTCATTCCAGACACCAATCAGCGAATTTGGGGGATCCGGTATAGGATCAGGTAAATCTCTGTTTATTTCGTAAATGAATAAGTTTGTGTCAGGATCAATCATGAAATTCCACTCGCTCAATCTCAAATCGTATTAGCCACTGTTTCCGAGAAATAGAGGTCGACCACGGATCAATTCGGTGACCAACGGATTCAAACGATTCATGGCTATCCATTCTATTACCGGCACACAAACGGCGTCTCCAAATCCGAAAAAAGCCTGGGTTGTCGTGACCGAAATTTTATAATCGTCCGCTCCCATCAGTCGAGCGCATTCCCGTGGGGTTAACAGGCGGACAAAAAACTTTCCTTTTCCCGCTTTCACCAGTATTTGCCTAGCGCTTCCTCCACGAGGAGTCCTCAAGCAACCTGCAATCCCGTCGGTTCGGAGTTCAGCCATAGATGCGCCGGCCCTTATCCTACGGAATGCGACACCATAGGACCAATCTGATCCGGAGATCATAGCGTCGGTCAGTTTCCGGTGCCGGGCGTTCATCTGGCTAAGAAGATAATCAGCCCTCTCAAGACTCCACCATTCAGGCGCTTCATCCGGGAGATCTTCCAGAATATCCGTCAGTTTGAGGCCGGAATCCTCGATTTCAGGCAAATTCTTGATACGCCATCGAATCTCTGTGTGGTTATGAATAAAGTCTATTAACTTTTTCGGTCTGATGCGACTCTCTTTTATACGTGAACCTATTTTATCCGTTAAAGAATCTCCGATGTCCTCCAATTCCGCAACCACAAAAAGCCTCGACCTGCTCTGGGGAAGAAACCAGGCAGCGTCTATTATGAAGGCGTCCACTGAGTAACCCAGGTTATTCAGAGCTACCAGGGCGTCCCTGAAATCCTGTCCTTTGTTGGAAGTGAGAAACCCGAGAACGTTTTCAAGCATAATAATGGGCGGACGCCTGTGATCCATATCCGTGATCAGCCTTATGAATCCCCAGAACGCCGACGACCCCTTACCACTCAGGCCGGCTCTCGAACCTGCTAGAGATAGATCATTGCAGGGAAAAGACACCGTCGCCAGCGTCACATTGGGGACTGTGTCAGCAGAAATCTCATGAATATCGGATACGTCATATGATCCTGGCGGGTCTTCAAACTGGCTTGTGTACATTGCATTTTTTTTAGGATCAATATCATTGGCGTAAGCTACTCGCCAACCTTCACGCTCCAGCGCCAGTCGAACCAAACCTATTCCAGCGAAGAATTCGGCGAAGGTTTTTTGAGGGGCAAATGCAAATGGGGTCTGTATAGACCCGTTACTGGCTACGTCAAGGGTCAGCCGAACACAACGATCTATGTTTTTCTTGATATCACTCTCCCAAAAACGGAGCACTTGCCATCCCTCAGATAGCAAAGCCGCAGTGGATCGACAGTCGCGTTCCACATTTTTTCTGATTTTGGTTAGCCAGTAATCGCGGGACCTCGTCTTAACAAATTGGCTTTCAAGTGATAACAGGTTGCGACGGATCCACTGTCCGCCATGCCAAAAATCGCCATCCACGAAGATCGCAAGTTTTTTGGAAGGGACTACTATATCCGGCTTACCTGGAATGTCATGAGGACACAGTTTGTATCGCATTCCGTTCAGCCAGAGCGCTTTTCGAAAAACCATCTCAGGCTTGGTGTCACGCGAACGAACTCTCCTCATGATTTCAGAAACATCGCGCGTCAAATGGTGTCGCCTTTAATTCCAATTCAAGATGAAACAGGTCACTTGGTAATGCCGTAGGCGCTACCAAGAACAATTACATTACGGTAGAAGTTTTATTGCTAATGACTTCGTCCAATCCTGTATGCTAGATTAAATTGAAAGTCTTGCCAATTTTATCGCAGGGTGACAATGAAAAAAGTCGTTGCAATATTGGCAATATCCCTAGCCCTTTTCGCTTCCAACTCGATGGCGGCTGATCCAGCGCTCGCTCGCGTAACCTTTATTCCCCAGTGGATTCCTCAAGCCCAGTTTGCGGGTTACATGATGGCGCTTGAGAAAGGTTTCTACAAAGAGTCCGGTTTGGACGTTGAAATATTGCGTGGGGGACCCGCTGATTCCCCGTTGGAGGCCTTGCAATCAGGCCGGGCTACTTTCTGCTCTTTGTGGGTTTCTACCGCTGTACAGCATCGCGCTATGGGTGTTAAATTAGTAAATCTTGCGCAGATCGTCCAGCATTCAGCCCTTATGATAGTCGCAAAAAAGGCAAGTGGCATAATCAACCTTGAAAATCTTAATGGAAGACGCGTAGGTTTATGGGAGGGCGATTTCAAGATACAACCGCTTGCGTTATTCAAGTCACGTAATCTCAGTGTCATTGAAGTGCCGTTGTACAGTACGGTGAACCTGTTTCTAAAAGGCGCTGTCGAGGCTATGACAGCGATGTGGTACAACGAGTACCATACGCTGCTCAACACGGGCCTGGAACCGGATGATTTGACTACATTTTTCTTCAGAGATTATGGCCTTAATTTTCCTGAAGACGGCATCTATTGTCTCGAAAAGACCCTTATTGATAACCCTTCCGTATGCGAGGGTTTTGTTCAGGCATCCCTCAAAGGTTGGATTTATGCTTTCGAGCATGAAAAAGAGACCCTTGACGTAGTTATGAAATACACAGACACCGCTCACACGGGGACAAACAGGGCGCACCAGACATGGATGCTGGCTCGAATGAAAGATCTAATATTTCCAAATGGAGACAAAGCGGTTTTCGGGAAACTTGACGTCCAACAGTACCTTTTGGTCACGAACACACTTCAGTCTCTTGGGTTCATCAAGAATGCGCCCGGCTATGAAGACTTTTACCGGGGACAAAGATGACCGCCTGGCTTCGCAGTAGTATAGCCGTAAAGATGGCCCTCCTTGTTTTGGGGGGAACGGGAATCGTTTTCTCGTTGGTCCTAACCTACAGTTATGTCAGCTCCCGGCACATAATTCTTAATGAATCCAAGGCTAACGCTCTGAACCTTGCCCTGGCCATGTCCCGTCGAATCGAGCAGGAATTCCGAGCCGTGGCAAAGGTTCCTCAGAGCTTTGTGGCATTCCTTGAAAATTCCGAATGGGACGAAAAGGTACTTTTAACGACACTTCAAAGAATGGTCACGGACAATTCTGAAATTTATGGAATGGCAGTGGCATTTCAGCCATTCGCCTTCAATAAGGACGTCCGGGCTTACGCCCCTTATTATTATAAGACAGTTGAGGGGCTCCAGTTCTGTCAGCTTGCTACACCGGAATACAACTATTTTCAGCAAGACTGGTATCACATCCCGGTGGAACTTAAGGCGCCCGTTGTGAGTGAGCCTTATTTCGACGATGGCGCCGGAAATACTTTAATGACCACCTACTCTTGTCCATTCTTCGAACGCTCTGATGATGGGAAACGCATTAATGTTAGAGGTGTAATAACGGCTGATGTTGATCTCAAGTGGCTGTCGAAACTTGTCGCCGCAATAAACGAGAGTCAGAAGGGTTTCTCTTTTGTAGTAACCAACACAGGGGCTTTTGTCACTCATCCGAACTTGGATTACGTGAACAGGGAGTCCTTGTTCAGTTTGGCTGAAACCCGAGGCGATCCAAAACTGCGTCCCATTGTCAAACAAATGCTGAGTTCCAATAAAGGTTTTTTGGACTTAGGGTCAACTCTGGGCGGCCAGGATTCCTTTTTGGCTTATTCTAAGATTTTATCTACAGGCTGGCGATTCGGATCGGTTTTCCCAAAGGGTGAGATTTTTGCGGAAGTTGATCAGCTTCACCATATAACATTTATTGTAAGCCTCCTCGGAATGGGGTTGCTCTTAATTGTCAGTGTTTTGGTAGCCAGATCTATAGCCAGGCCACTTAAACAGATGGCAGCAGCTACAGAGAAAGTGGCTCACGGAGATCTTGACATACAACTGGACGCAGCACGACGCACAGATGAAGTCGGAATGCTGGCGCAATCTTTCATACATATGGCGCAAGGACTGAAAGAGCGTGATTTCATAAGAGACGCCTTTGGCCGATACGTCACTCAGGAAGTTGTGAACAGACTTCTCGAATCAACTGATGGGCTTAAGCTTGGCGGGGAAATACGCGAAATCTCAATGATGATGTCCGACATTAGAGGCTTTACATCGCTCACAGCACACATGAAGCCGGAAGATATCATCACACTTCTCAATCGCTATCTTGGGACTATGGTTGAGATACTGTTGGATCACAGAGGTATCATCGACGAGATAATAGGAGATGGAATACTAGCCTTTTTTGGGGCGCCCGAACCGCTTGAGGATCATCCGGAAAGGGCCGTAGCTTGCGCATTGAAAATGCAGGACGCCATGAATGAGATAAACGCCTCGAATCTTGCGCATGGGCTCCCTACACTTGAAATGGGGATAGCGGTAAACACCGGCAGCGTTGTGGTGGGTAATATCGGGTCCGACAAACGCGTAAAATACGGAGCAGTTGGACCGCACGTGAATTTTACAGGCCGCATGGAATCCTTTACGCTTGGTGGCCAGGTGCTTATCAGCCAGCCAACTTATGAACGGTTGTCGGATATTCTGGACGTAAAGAACGTCCTGCAAGTCGAGATGAAAGGCTTTGACGGAAAGATTAACCTCTACGACGTCAAAGGTATTCGAGGGAAGTACAAGGTCAGCCTTCAAGATTTCGATGAAGCTCTACGAACTTTGAGAGAACCGATTACCATCACCTATTATCGACTCAATGAAAAAACCGTGTCCGCCGCTGTTGGGACCCTCGCGAGTTTAACGTCATTATCTGCAAAAGAAGCCACGATTGTTTGTCCTGAACCCATACCTATCTGGACGAATCTAAGGATAGCCCTTCACCGAGACCTCGGTGAGATTTCCGAGGCTGTTGTCTATTCAAAAGTTGTGTCTCAAGAAGCGGTAGATGGAAGATACCGTATCCAGGCGCATTTTACGTCGGTTTCCCCTCAGGCCTCGACAATCTTTGACCACGCCATTTAACTGGCTCAAACCGGCAGTTGAAAAGCTATTGTTTTTCAAAATTGTCGGTGTGACCTTGTGGAAAAAAACCCGCTACTGTGAGTGCTTGGAAAGAGGACCGAACATGCGAAAGGTTTATATCCCAATAGCCTTATTATTGGCTTGGATACTAGCGTTTTTCGTGTGGGGAGCCGCTAGCAATCCTGCCAAGGTTTTCGAGATTAAGAGTGCATGGCAGACTGCTTGGAACAGAGACAATGTTCTTGTTGACTCCTGGGGTCCTGATTGTAGAGTCAGGTTTGAATACAACGTGTCGCAAGGTCTCGAACGGGATAGAGCAAATAGGTTGCTCGACTTTCTAAGGAAAAACTCGCCTTCTAACGATGGGATGTTGCAAATGGCGGTGGTACGCAAAAATGGGGAGATGGACTCGAACCGTCACGGGGACAAGCCCCAAGGGATTTTAAGTTGGTTAAAGTAAGTTACTCACGTTCAGTTTCGCTTTTCATATCAGTTGATTGTTAATTCACCACAGGTTGAAATCATAGGGTGTAATCGATTTTGAATAGTTTTCAACAATCAGCCAACAAGAATCAGCCTTACACTTGAGACCTTTCAGGATTTCTGTTATTTTGTAACTAGTTATAACTGCATCTACGGCATGGGGGTATATGATGAATATATGGATCGGTTCTGCTATGGAGGCAGCGTCGCGCCTATGCTGTTGCTTCTAGAACCAAGCTGGAAGTGGCTGCGATTTCACGAAACAAGGTTCCATTCTGTTGTTTTTACACTGGAAACAGCACACGTATTGTTGTTCCC
>JAPLJJ010000014.1 GCA_026388665.1 Deltaproteobacteria bacterium | reverse complement strand
CTTCAATCTGATCCCAGTTCATGGGTGGTCCCTCCTCGTTGCTTGCGGTGTTAATTCGCGGCGGTTTTCCTGTTTCACGGGTCACATATGGTTCATCAAATAGACCACCAACACAATAACCAGCACCAGACTCAGAATACCGCTGGGGCCACGCCCCCAGCTACGACTATATCCCCAGGTCGGTAGCGCTCCTATAAGCATAAGGATCAGGATAATTATTAAAATAGTTTCCATCGATTTTCTCCTTCCAGACAAGAATTGGATCAGAAACATAACCAGCATTGGAAACGCTTCTTATGAACGGGGCTCTTTTACCTCTATTTTCATTCGCTAGAGTGCGACTTCTGCCACTGACGCCAGAATCTGTTATACGAAATTGAGCAGAGTCAATCGGCCAAATTGAAATTATTGTGACCAATCATTTGCATCTGTACCTGGACACCACCGGAGACGGCTGCAGTTGCTACACCTGGTCCACCGGTCCAAAAACGGTTCAGATTATCGAGTGGTGATTCTTTTAACCCTTGCACCTATATATGCATGTTGCGTGCCAAACATGGCCAATGGATGAGGTTTTCTATAAAAGCTGTGTTGTTAGTTACTTAGCCACAGCGATGGGTGTGCGGTGAAATACGAAGGGTCGGCAAGAAAGGGGTGGGTGTCCAAAAACCGGGCCATAGAATTACTGTCTGGGTGTTATCAATAGGTTACAAATTCACAGGCTGTCTTAAAGTAGGCCCATAAAATTACTGTCACAGTGTTATCAAGGGGTTGCAAATTTCCTAGTGTCCTATGGTAGGACACTAGGGTTCGTCTTCGGGCTGGTTTTCGCTCTCAAGGTGGGGGCCACTTCCTGTTGGTCGCTCCACCAGTACGACCAGTCAAATCAATGCCACAAAATCGGCGTAATATATGAGCAATTGACTCATGCCTTAGACGGCAGGCCATTCACAACCCCGCCGTGCATGTTGACCTCAGTGGCTTCTGTGTTCTCCAGAATGCTCCGGGCTTTCTCCACCTCCTCTGTGGTCCCGTGACAGACCAGAACGAACTTGTCGGCTTTTATCTGGGTTTCATACTTGATGACACTGTCTTTTGGGACGCCTATACTGAACAACCCGGCGCCGACGGCGCTGACGCCGCCTACAACTAAAGCCCCTTCCAGCGCTCCCACGATCCAGCTCACCAGCGGGCCCGCTACGGCAATGGGACCTATACCGGGAACGAAAAAGAAGGCTGCGCCGAACAGCATGCCCCAGAGCCCACCCCAAAAAGCGCCTATTTTTCCCCAGGCCTTCATACGGTCCCCCGTATTATAGTATCCGACCACATGCTCATCAGAGTGATAGTCCCTACCCACTACAGACAGCTTCTTCATGTCAAGCCCTGCCTTCTGGAGTTCCCTGACAGCAGCCTCCGCCGCTGTGTGGGTGTTGTACACTCCCGCGACCGCTTTGTTTCCTGTGAGGTTCATACTCTTTCCCTCGTGTTGCGATTCAGTTTTCCCTATGGATCACATCCTTACTTTCCCGCCAATTCCAAGCAGTTCTGTCCAGAATTAGCTGGGGGCGGCGTTTTATAAGGTCCCTTCCTTTTCCGTGGCCAGTTAGGAGCGCTTGCGCTTCTTCAATTATTGTCGGGCTTCCTCCCTCGCTTTGAGCCCCTTTCGCGCCCCCAGGGTATTGGCGAACGACAATGTTCATGGGATCGGATTCAGAGAATCCGCTCTTAGCGTAAAACTGAGCGGAACTTTCTTCTGCTACACTTCTTAGCCGTTCTTTCAATTGAGTCGTTAATCTTGTCCGCGCAGATTTTATTAAACGCATGTATTCGGCAAACAGATTTGCCGAATAGACCTGTTTATAACCAGGGCTCCGAATAAGTGCCAGGTACACCTTGACAAACCTTTCATATTCGGGGGTTCCGACGAGATAACCGAAGACTCGATTAATTAGCTCGCTATTGAATTGCGTCGAATCCCTCAATGATTGTCGCGACCAATACGCCAACATCGCTGTTCGTTTCTCTGCCTCATAGCACCTTTCTATATCACGCCCCATCAATTCCAAGTCCTGTATCTGCCCGATAAGCTCATAAGCCCTGTCATCGAATGGTATCGACAAGTCCTGTGATCGAACAGTACACGGTGCCATGGCGATTGTCGCAACTAACAAAAGCGAGCCAAGGAGGTTGGTCTTAGTCTTCATTGTGTTGTTACCTCGGCCCCCGGCTATTTAGTGAATTGAGCCCAAGAACCAAATGAGACCTGATTTTCAAATTTTTGGTGGTAACATGATCGGAGCCAAGCACGTCGTCACAGCAATGAAACGCTTGCACCCTCCAATGCTGCAAAGCGGCCGGATCAAAATCAGAGTCGAGCACATACCAGCCCGCGGCTATCAAATTGTTGATTCGCTGTTCGATAGACATTGGCGCCTCTTTCTATCGACAAGATTCGCCTGAGTAACCTTCGTAAGCACGTCAACCCCCAAGTTATACCTTTGGAGATGACCACAGTTACTGCGTTTGGTCCGGAGAACTCAAAAAACGTTTCAGATTATGGTAACGGAGACAAATTAACCCTTGCCGCACGCTATGCACATTTCGTGCCAACTGTTCGAAACAGAACCTTCTCCTTGAAACATCTAGGCTAATTAGTGGGTTAGGTATAGTGACAGAGTTTGGTGTGAGTTACGAAGCGTTTACAAAAGAAGCGAGACGACAGAAATGTGCCCTAAAAACGGACCACTTGATTCCTGGTCTCTGTTTTATTAATGGGTTACAAATTCGCCTGGTGTCTTAATGTCGTTCATTAGTGTCAATCTTTCGTCTGATTTTCGCTCTCAATTCCGGTCCGCTTTGCTTACAAAATCCGCTTTTGTCGTTGACGCTCAATTGTAACTGTCGCCGAACAGTTGTTGGGTAACTTCTCAATAACACCGGGTAAGTCCATAACTGGGTGTTTTATAGTCCCGCGCAGTGGGAATAGGTGTGACAAAGGACGCGACTTTTTTCCGGATATCTGGTATGTCCCTTCCAAAACCTGATGGGAGGGAAGAGTACAATCACATTGTCCACCACCGCTATCTTGCCAAGAAGAGGAAAGATCTCGATTCAAGGGTTCGCCTGAGAGCGATTTTGCTGGTTCACGAAGGGAAGACACTTGAACAGGTTGGTCAGATTCTCGAGGTGGCTCGGAGTCCGGCGCCGCGATGGATAGAGAGGTACAGGCGCAGAGGCGTAACGGGCTTGCTTGTGCGAGGACCATACCAAGGAAAAAAGCCCAGGTTAAGTTCTGGACCAGAAACGGGAACTTGCCATAGTGATTCGACAAGGGCCTGAAAACAGTGGGTTGGATACCGGAGTCTGGACGTCCCCGATCATTGCGGATCTGGTCAAACGGCGTTTCGGAATTGCATATAGGGAACGATATGCCACATCGTAGGCAAGGCTGACCGGTGGTTCGCAGGATAGAAACAGCGCGGGACCTATCGCAGACTCAGTCCCACGCACGCATGAGGAACAGATGATCACAAGTCTTGAGGACCCCATCCTTTCTTCACGAGAAAGTCCGTAAACTGAACAGTAGCTTTAGGGGCGGTCGCAAGATAATAGACGAAGTAAGGCCGCACGAGCGGGTAGGAATGGTCTGCTACTGTCTCCCTGCTAGGATACACAGGAATAGCTGATTTGGAACGTGCGAGAGGAATCACCTTAACCCGCGGATTGTCCCTCACCACGGCCGATTCTGTGACCTCCCGAATACGTACGTATCCTATACTGCCGGGACTGTCTGCCACAGTGGCAACGACTCCCGGGAACGAACTGACAACTGTCGCCTGAGCAATAAACGGGGCTTGCATGAAATCGCGTTGCAAAAATAACAAAGTGCCCGGATGAGTTTCGTCGGTTCTTATCACTTTTATAGGCATGTCAGTACCCCCAACCTGCTTCCAATTGGTGATCTGCCCTACGAAAATCTTCTTGACTTCATCCAGCGTGAGCCCTTTTACCCCTGTCGATGCATTAGCTATTATTGTGATGCCTCCATACCCTATCAGGCGCTCAACCAGTTTCACACCCTTGCTAACAGCCAGTTTGTCCTCGCCCTCATTGATGACACAGGAGGCCATACCCATATCCGCTTCTCCGTTGATAACAGCCCGGATACCGGGGTCCATGGTACCACCCTGGGAAACATCTATATTGACTAGTGGATGAATTTTTTGGAAAAGTCTCCCCAAAAGCTTTACCCTGTAAAACATACTATCCGCCCCGGAGACTCGTATGACCGTTTGCTGGTCTTGAGTTTGAGCCAACGAGCTAACAGCCGAAACGATGATCAACAACACCCCAAAAAACACCGCATGTCTCTTCATGTTTAATCTCCTTGTTTATGCGCACCTTCACGGGCACGACCGCCCCTTCTGTGATACGGTTTCGCTCCGTGGTTCACCGTGTACGCTGAGGGTCATTCATCCTCCGAGTTGTTTGGCGCCTATGACGATCCTGAATTTGAAGCTCGGCGAATTGCTTCAAACCGCTTGTCGCCTGGCAGCCAGCATAACTCTTATTATCCTATACCGTAATGTCTCTCAGATTGTCAATCGCGATACTGGACTTGACTAATCATCGAAAGTTTGATGCCCGCGACCTCTGGGATGAATTTTGGGCTTTCCGAACCCAGAGGGGAAAAATGCGCTCTACGGCGAGCAGGGCCTTATAATCAAACAAGCGTCATATCAAGATGATGTCCCCAAGGCGGCGTAAAACAAAAAGAATACGGATTCGCGCGGCACACCCTTTCAGTAACATTGTCACTTTCGGTTTGTAAATGGTAGGGAAAGGGGACTCCAAGTAACCTCGACAATCGCGGGACCTTTACACTCTGTAAAGAACCGTGACACAGATGATTTTGTTTTTTCCTCCATACATCTGCTAACGTCCCATAATTTTTACCGGGAACCCTAAATTCCTTATAGTAAAAATTGGCACGTAAAATGCAACCCTGCTATCCTCAGGAAGAGAATACGTCTGTCTTCATCTTTCTTTTAGCTGGAAGAGTCACAACGATTTAGGTGAGACCGGACAGTAATGGCTGCTGATAGAGTGGTATGCCGGCTTTGTAGCATACTGAAAGAAGGGATGGCAGCCATCCGCTGAGAAGGCGCCGTCAAATCTTATAGAGTGCAGTCCTCCAGTTAAATTATAGCAGTGGCAGTCCGTTCAAAGGAGGTGATTCGGGAACATCATACAGCAAAGCAGAACACAGCAGACTTTCGACGTTCGAGGTCAATAGATATTCCTTAATGAGAGGAGGGCTTCTCATGGCAGAAGCATCAAAAACAAGAGGTGTGATTAAGTTCATCGTCTGGGGCACTATTGCCGTAGCGATTTCCGTAATGTTTTGGGTCGAGTATTTCAATGGCACAATGGTATCATGGTATTATTACCAGGCGAAAAGTGATGGTTGGGCAATCAATTCAGCAACTTTCGTAAACGCCAGCAAAGACAAACCGGCCATTCTGGAGATCGGCCCCTTTCAGAAGATCGAGGGACTACAGGCCGTCCCCGTCAAAAAGGGCGACCGTCTTCCCGCCAACACGACCGGAATTATCGACAAAAAAACCGTGCAGGAGGGGAAGCGAGTCACTCTCGAAGGGAACACCCTGAAAGTAACGGTACCATCACAAATCAAAGAAGCCAAAGGGTTTAAATACAAGGACACCTTTATGCATAAGGGCATCCAAACGTACCCGTGGGGAGGAGCCGCGAGCGTTGCCTTCATTCTTTTCCTCGGACTTTGCTTAGGCTTAATGGCCGAAGGGTTCACGGACATGTGTGGACTCAAGCTCGAGAAGATCAAGCACTACGAGGGCGGGCACTGAAAGGAGATTGACTAATGTTTGAATTTATCATTGCAGGAATGCAGGCGCCCATTTTCCTTCTCGTTCTGACGGGCATGACGGTTGGTATGGTAGGCGGTTTCATCGGGGTGGGCGGCGGCTACATGGTCACGCCTGCACTCATCGTGTTTGGTTTTCCAGGATATATGGCTTCGGGAATCGATGTTATGCACATTGCCGGAAAGTCGGTTGTCGCAACCATCAGGCACCGGCAGTTGGGCAACATAGACTGGATCCTGGGTTTAACAATGGTTGGGGGCACTATGATGGGCGTTGAGATGGGAGTCAGGATTCTCAACTATACCAAGGCCCTCGGACTTTCGGGAATCGCACTCCTTACGGGTTCGGTTGCGATCATGATCGGGCTTTTCCTTTACACGCAGGTTGAAACCCACAGGTCACAGAAGAAGATCAACGAACTCACCAAAGATGGAAAAACGGTGGGACGCGAGTTAAGTGTCAGCACACTGCCGGTTTTCTTTCAGAGCATCGCTCTGAAGCCCATCGTTCGCTGTCATACCGCCCGGCTCGTCATCTCCATGTGGGTGATCGTCATTATCGGCATCGCCACCGGAGTGCTTGCTGGTTTCTTCGGCGTGGGCGGAGGCTTCATTCGAGTCCCGGCTCTTGTTTACATAGCCGGTGCGACCACGCATATTGCCGTGGGAACGGACCTGCTGGAAATCGTCGTTTCAGGAGGTTATGGGGCGCTCCGGCAGTACATGAGCGGGAACGTGGACATGGTCGCGGTCTGGTTTATGATCATTGGAGCCATGTTTGGCGCCCAGTTCGGAAGTATTGCAACCTCTTTTGTGCGGGGACCTGCCATCCGCTACATCCTGAGCTACTCCCTGCTCCTTGCGACAACGGGAGCTTTCCTCAGGTTGATCTATATGCTTACCCATCAACAATACGAATTCCTCAACTTCCTTGCGGTCGTTTTCACCCTGGGCGAGATGCTCTTCCTTTGTCTCTTTATCATGACGCTCGTCATCTTCTCGGTGCGGCACCGCCATGGTAAGTGGGTTCCCGGATGGATACCTTCGCTTGTCGCCACGCCGTGACAGAGAGTCCCCGGGAAGGTTTTGCAATACCCTATAGGGGAATGTGATTTGCTGATATTATGACATTTGAGATAGTAAATAAGGAGTGCTAAACGATGAACTGGCTCTTAAATTCCATGCTGGCGTACTGGATAGTCCTCCTGTCCTTGTCTATGGGAGGGGCAGCTGTTATTTATTATGTTTGGCTCAAAGACGCGATGATGTAAAGGAGGTGGTGCAATGCAGATCTTAATTAACATACTGCTGTATTTATTTCTCGCCTATTGGCTCTATGATTCCATAATAGCAAGGGACTACTGGTATTGCTTCGTAGTCACGTTTGTTGTCGCCGTGTCTGTTGTCATCTCTCTGCTGCCCGGCTATCACGCGACAAAGGTTTCACCTGGCGCATACCCGTATGAAGACGACTAACATCAAAGAGCTGCGGGAAAAAATTGCGCAGCTATACCCGAAGCGCGATATAGGGGATTTGACGGAGAAGGTCTTCCAGAGGGAGGTCACCGTCCAGACCGTGGCCCTTTATCGCGCTATTATCACGGAAAGGATGGCTGAGGGTGAGACCATAGAGTGTGAGCATCACACGATCTGGACTCACTTTCGGCTCATGTCGTCCATATTGCGGGAAACAGCACAGCAGGCGATCAGCCTTTTCTTGACCAACAGGCGGTTGTACCGCCTACAATCGACCATCATGCCCGACCATCCGGCCACGGCTGACAGTCGGGACAATACATCCGTGGACGAAATTTCGTTTGACCACATTCATTCTTTGAAGAAGAAGCTCCAAATAAGGGTTGGAGAAATGTTGGTAGGAGCAGGATTCTGCGGGATTGGCATCGTATTTTTTGACTGGCTTGAGATCACAGGTCCTGTATTGGTTGGCCTCGGCGCCCTTGGTGTGCTGCATTCTTTGATCCTTCCAACCCGGTGGATTGAAGTCGAAACTGTAGACTCATCCCCTGCGATTAATCCAATCCTCATCTATGCAATTCAGAAGAAAAGCGCCAAGGAATTAGTGCGCCGCCTTCGGGAGAAATTGAGGAACTGATGTCCCAGATAAGGGTGCTGCTGGTTGATGATGAGGTTAATTTCACGGCCAGCATGGAGAAGGTGCTCAGACGCCGGGGTTTTGTTGTCATGGTCGCGGCGAACGGACTTATTGCGCTTCCCTTGATAGCCAGGGAACACTTCGACGTCGTCGTCCTTGACATCAAGATGCCGGGAATGGACGGAACCCAAGTTCTCTCGGAGATAAAGCGCTTTTCGCCCGATATCCCTGTCATCCTTCTCACAGGACATTACTCCTTGAGTGAGCAAGAAGATACTTTGG
>JAPLJJ010000189.1 GCA_026388665.1 Deltaproteobacteria bacterium | reverse complement strand
TTATGGATACCGCGCCTTTCTCGAGATTAAGGTTACCCTGTAATCCGGCTACCATTTCAGACATGCTTACTACCGGATAGTGATCCCTGAGAAATGTAAGGTGATCTCTAAAATGGCTGATTGTGAGGCTATGGGAGTCTAGAGCGGTTGGGGCTATGTGATGGTATGTGAGTATGCGATAGCCGAGTCTGAAATAACGGGATTTGCGGTATAATAAACCACCGCCGGATAGTTCAGTGGCCCATTCTACCCCCCATTTAAGCGCTCGCTTCAAAAACCAACGAGGAGTCACAGTGTGTCACTTGAATCCAATATTGAATATTCCAGCTAACGTTTCGAGTCGCCTAAGAGACAAACTCCAGACCTAAGCGATTCAGGTACGTCCAAACAATTTTCGCGTCAGTTTCAAAAACCTCTTCACCTGAACCAGACGTTTCAGTGGTTTCAGTTCCCTTTTCATCGGTAGTTTTCTGCCCCTTGATCATTTCTAGTATTTCTGAGGCGCTCTTATCAGCCACTTGTTCGGGTTTGAGCAGAAACTGAAGTTTAACAACGTCTCCCTCTGTGAAGATCAGTACATCGAACAAATCGAAGAATTCCACTCCAACTCCGCTCTGACTTATGTCAAGAAGATCCGCCAAACAGTCCCCATCTTGAACTCTTATGCGAAGAGAGTTAGGAACTCTGACTCTGATCCTTGGATGCCTTCGAGAGTCACGGGAGTCTGCCATTTTAAAAACTCCTTATTCGATACTAATTTATCAGAAACTGAACAGATGATACCAAAGGTTATTCTATATCTTAGAATACAAGCTGATTTCAGTTCGGGACAGAGTGCCCCCTGTTCTTGAAATTCGGGAAAGCTCGGAATAACACCATGATACAAATAAATGGTATCCCGTTCGAACGGAGGCCGTAGAACTAATTTCTAGCTCATGGGGAAACGGGCGTCAAGAAGAAGCTATTGATTTTGAAACAAAGACTTGAATTAACAAACCGCTGAACCAGCATCAAACATCACAAACAGGCAGAAATCGGTCGGTGAAGAACACCACAAACTGAGCATTCTAAAAACATTGAGCTTTACGATTGACATTTTGGACGTATGAAGCTACTTTAGTAATTGTGAGGCCGTCTCCATGTGTATCATGACTCCCCCCCCTTGATACTTTCCCGGAGGCGGTCTTTTTTTGTGGAACAAGGGCGCCGATTAACTCCATCCCCAGATCATTTCTCTTTTTCATAGGTGATTTAAATTGACTTTCTAAATCGGTTGGACTAATAGCGGATTCAATTCATTGGCGCCGGATTCAAAAGTTAGTCAGGAGAACGGAAAATGCGAATGCTTAACGCGTCCGGACAAGAAACCAGACCAAAGCCGTACCAACCCTTGAGAGATGATCCTAAATTTGACCAGATCCGAAGACTGATAAACGATTTTCCGCCTGAAAAACTGCTTGATCTTAAAAAATATATTAATAGTCTTGAGAAAGCTTCCTTGCGCGTTAATGATCACCAACTTTACTCACGTTCGGCGCTGAAAATTGGGGCCTAGCCTGGACACAATGTAGAATTTCTTTCCGCGCCTCGATTTTTTCAGATTATTCCCATTCAATAGTGCTCGGGGGTTTGGACGAGATGTCGTAAACTATTCGATTGATCCCTCTCACTTCATTGATGATTCTGTTTGAAATTATGGCCAAGGTTTCATGAGGTATTCTAAACCAGTCCGCGGTCATCCCATCGGTTGAGTCTACAGCTCGTAGAGCGGCAACATGCTCATATGTTCTTTCGTCACCCATCACGCCTACGGACCTGACCGGCAACAGAACCACGAAAGCCTGCCAGATATCTCTATATAGCCCTGCTTTTCTGATTTCCTCCATTGCTATTGCATCTGCTTCCCGAAGTAAATCGAGTCTATCCCGTGTAACTTCTCCTAGAATTCGAACAGCCAGGCCAGGTCCCGGAAATGGATGACGCCATACCAGGGTTTCGTCTAAACCTAATGCCACACCCAATTCCCTGACTTCATCCTTGAACAATTCTCTAAGAGGTTCAATTAATTGTAGACGCATTCTTTCTGGAAGGCCTCCCACATTATGATGGCTCTTGATGGTTGCAGATGGCCCCCCTCTGAATGAAACACTTTCTATGACATCAGGGTATAGGGTGCCCTGTGCTAAAAAACGAGCATCAGGAAATTTAGAAGCCTCTTCCTCAAAGACGTGAATAAACTCTGCGCCAATTAGCTTTCTCTTTTCTTCCGGATCCGTAACGTTTCTGAGCTTGGCAAGGAACCTTTCCGACGCATCGATGTGATCTACTTCAATTCCCAGCCGTTCTTCCAAAGATCGATGAACCTCCAATGCCTCATCTTTTCGAAGCAACCCATTATCCACAAAAATGGGATGGAGTTGATTGCCGATGGCTTTGTGTACTAAAGCTACCATCACGGAGGAGTCCACCCCGCCGGAGAGCCCCGCGACCACATGAGAATCCCCAACGCGCCTTTTTACATCTTGAATAGAACTTTCTATAAAAGAAGACATGGACCAAGACGGCTTGATTTTGGCGATTCTAAAAAGAAAATTCTCCAAAATCTGTCGACCACTTGGAGTATGCGCTACTTCCGGATGAAATTGCACACCGCAGATCAAACCGTCTGCTCTCTCAATCGCAGCGACAGGGGTGTCAAAGGTTGAAGCAGTGATACGAAAATTGGGAGGGGGTGTGATAACTTTATCTCCATGACTCATCCAGACCGGCAGATCGGTTTCCGGAAGTCCGTGGAATAATAATGAGTCCTTAGAAATGTGATTGACCATAGCTCGCCCGTATTCTCGCTCTGACGCCTTTTGAACGTGTCCCCCCAATGTGTGCGCC
>JAPLJJ010000043.1 GCA_026388665.1 Deltaproteobacteria bacterium | reverse complement strand
GGTCTGGACGCGTGCAATCACAGCCCTGAAGGAATTTTTATAGCTACGAGACTTAGAGATTTGAGACAAGGCGTTAGAAAAGATGTCTTCATAAGTTCTCAGGCCTGCCGCGATATTACACCAACCATCCTCTCGGAATATGGTGTCAAAGTCCCTGTAGAGTTGCCCGGCAAAATAATTCCCCTGGATCGCGATAACAGGACAGTTATGTTTTCAGAAAAAAAAGCCGAGCCAATCTCATTCGAGGTCTCAAAGTCCTGTCATGAAGATCGAGGCTTTACTGAGGAAGAAGAGGAAATCGTGAGGAAGCGTTTATCAGATCTTGGATATATTTGAGGCTCTAGCCCAAGAGACAGCAAAGCCGTTCATCGTTGTCACCAGATGAACGGCTTTGCAATTGGCCGGATCAGTTCCGAGCGATTCTGCTGACGCCTAGATCTTTTTGTCAGGCGCTTTTTCCTTTTTATCTTTCTTCGGGCAAAGATCGTTCTTCGACTTTTCCGCGTCATCTTTCTTGTCAAAAGGTCCAGCTATGGATTTAGCAGTCTTCTCCTTGGCTTGAATGACCTTGCAGACGCCTTTGACATCTTTGATAACGAACCATTTTTTCTCCGCTGCGAATCCGGAAACAGAGACAAAAGTAAACGCCAGCATCACAGCGAACGCCACAAAAAGTTTTAAAAAGCTCCGGTTCATTATTAGCCTCCATCTTTCTAAAATAACTGTGAAAAGCGTCTAGCATGAAACATAATAATCTGCAACAACTAAAATAATTAACTTCAGACTATAATTCTTCCGACGAGCTGGTTTTCACACCAAATGAATCGATTTCATAATTCATAATTGTCGCGCCCTGATCGGCAAGAGCTTTTTCAACGGCAGATCTCTTATGAGATGGGGTTATGGTGATCATGCAGCCACCACCACCTGCCCCGCATACCTTGCCTGCCACGGCCCCCGCTGATTTAGCAGCTGAAATCATTGAATCAATTGTTGGATTACTTACCCCTGGAGCTAATGAACGGCGAATATTCCACTCCTTGTTTACTAGTGGGCCTAAAGCTTCCCAATCCCCAATTTCCACTATCTTACAAGTATCTATTGCTACTTTTCTTATTTCCATCAGCTTCGTTTTGGTTGCATGATCACCATCAATGAAATTCTTTGTGATCTCCCAGTTATTCATTCCTGAAAAGCGCCCAGCTCCGGTGTAGGACAAAATGGTCATCTCTTGCAGACGATCCAAATCGAGATTGGATTTATGAAAGCCTCTCCGTTGGTAGCCGTCGAACCCGAAATGTATCAACGACACCCCGCCGTAAAGAGCTGCGATGTGATCCTGTTTGCCCGTGGGAACTCCGATTAACGCGGTTTCGATGTCCGCTGCCATCTGTACAATCTTCGTGGGACTCAATTCTTCATCTCTAATCTTGAGGAGCCCAATGATCAAGGCCACTGTCAGAGCGCTGGACGCTCCCAGTCCGGAGCCTGGCGGAGCCGCGTTATTAGTCGTGACGTTTAGCCCTTTTGGGGGAGGAAACTGCCTAAGCGTAAGTCCCAAAAGTCCTAGTGGCCCACTTGTAGGTAAATCATCCAGGTTCGTGGATTCGAAGGATTCTCTTAAATCCTCAGAGCATAGCTTGAGAACATAATCATCCGTAGCCAATAGAGTGACGCGGCTTGGCACATTGATTGCCACATTCACCGTACAACCACCGTGCATCAACAAATATAACGGATAAAGATCCGTAGTTCCTCCGGCGAGATCAATACGATTAGGCGCACTGACTTCTACGCGCATCTCAATATCCCAAGTCTTCCGGTATAATGATGACAGTGATGTCGGTCAGCATGGGGCGTTTGTGAATAATGCTTGTTATTCTACAAATTCGCTCCGGAGAGTCGCAATCCATACAGTATCCACTTTTGACACAGGGTGTCTTACGATTTAGACTCATGGCTCTAATTGGCGCGGCCACTTCTTCAATTCTTGCAATTGCCGATTCCAAATCCGGGGTTATCTTGTTCTTGCCCACAACGACAACAACTTTACGTGCCCCAAACGTCATCGCGTTTATGCGATTTCCGCACCCGTCTCGGTTTACGATTTCTCCATTCATTGTCAAAGCGTTGGCGGAACTCAGGAAAAGGTCGGCTCGACCCTGCTTCCTTCTACATTCAACCTCTTCAGGGGTCCCGATCTTGAATTTCCAGTGATCAAATATTTCCTTCCCAGCTTTCTCCAATTTGGGAAGGACTTCTAATGCTCTAACAGTATGAGTCCCGGCAATACCTACGGTGGAACAATCTTTGGCAATCTCCATTATGTGTTCTGCCGCTTCTTCTCTGGAGTTGGCCAAGATAGCGTTGAAACCGTTTTTTTTCAAAGAACTCAGAGTTGATTCGAAAATTATATTTTGATGCATTTTTACAAATTCATCCATAATCTGCCTCCTTGGAATCGTGTAAGATTGGTTATCGTCAAATAAACACTAATCCTTTATGCTCATGTACCAAAACTATTTTTGCGGAGTGGATGTTTTTTGCACAGGCTCCGGCTTTGGACTGGATTCGTGCCTGAGGCTACACCATTCATCAGGCTGCGTGCCTGCAAGGAATGGATCTAGAGTTATCTGGGGACAGGTTGATGTAGCCCTAAGTCCTGATTGAACGCACAATTTTCTAAAAACAAGACCAGTTGGAATTAAGACATCCCGTCCCTGTCCAATGCTTGGAGGAGGTAAAATCTCGAGAGTTGTCTTTCGTGCGAGCTTGTTGGTGATATTTGTAGACGGAATTCGAAGCAAAGCTAACGACTGCCTACGGTACGCGATAGACCACGATCCAAAATTGTCCATTGTAAACAGAAAAGAAGGTATAAGCAGAAGCTTCTGTGGACCTTCGTTCATGTCTTTCAGGCTTTGTTGTTCTCGAATCAGGCTGTTTACTATGAATAAAACGGCAGATGGGATCAAAAGGCTTATTCTAGACCTAGAATTGGTTTGAACAATACTTTCTCCGGATAAAGGCCTCTCACAATTGATAATCCCTGCAGAACCCAAAGATGCAAGCGCCGAGTAACTTTGAGCGACCTCCAAAGGAGTCATGGGTTCAATCACGATTTCTGATCCATCAACAATTCTCGCGTTAATCTTGAAGTCTCTCAGGATGCTAAGCACCTTGTCCACTCCCATGACTTCTTTGATCCTTCGAATAAGCCTCTCTCTATCAGTTCTGAACGCTTCTGAGAATGCCAGTCTTTTCCTGTCGGGGTCTGACGACATGATCTGAGACGCCAACGTATACAAAGGATCATTGACCTTTTGAGGGGTAAAAGCTGGGATAATAGCCATGGGAGCGAATAACTGCACGTTTCCCCCTCGACCATCCCATCTTTCAGAGATAGGAGTTACATAGACGAGAAGCGAGCCGGTTTGAGGATTAACAATGATAGCGTAAGCCTGTTGGCCTGATTCCCCGAGTTGTCGTAACCTGGCTTCTACACTGGCTTGCATAGCTGGATCCAGTGATGTGGCGACGAAAGTGCGCGGGGGATTAGATACGGAATCGTGGCCTCCTCATACGTGTCACGAGGAATCTTACCGTGCTTGAAGAGCAAGCCAAGGATCATATTGCGTCGCGCCTGAGCCCTTTCAGGGTGTCGAAACGGATTGATGACGTTTGGCGCTTTTATAATGGCTGCTATCAACGCGCACTCTGATACATTGAGTCGATCAAGCGATTTGCCGAAGAAATTCCGCGCAGCCTCCGAAATACCGAGTACCGGTAACTGACCAAAATGTCCCAGATAGACGCGGTTCAGATAGGCTTCCAAGATTGTTTTCTTGCTGTAGATTGCGTCAGCGCCGATTGAAAGGACGATCTCGAGCGACTTACGCCAGAGGGTTTTTTCAGGATTCAACAGCGTCATACGAATTAGCTGTTGAGTAATAGTGCTTGCCCCTTGAACATATCGGCCGGCTTGAAGGTTGGAGATTAGGGCTCTATATATCGAAACGATATCTATTCCACTATGAGAGTAAAAACGATTGTCCTCGGTCAGTAAAACAGAGTCGATCAATAGGGACGGCGCTTGATCGAGTCGTATGGGAATACATAATTCAGGCGTTCGTCCCTTGGCCGGGATGACTCCTAGTAACTCGGGCTCGAGTTCAAAATGCTTAACTTCCTCCAAGGACCGCATCAGACGTATCGATTTAATGGTGTCAACTTCCAGTGATATGTTGATTGGACCTTCAATAGGCCCATCGCCAACAAACAGAGAGTATCGTAAGAAAATCTTTAATTCAGTCCCCGATTGGCCCCATTCCCCAACAATTGGTGAAAGCGACTGGCTTTTCGAATAACCTAGTCTCGAAAGGCGCGCATAGAACTGGAGGTCGGTTAAGTTATCTCCAACCCTGATAGTTGTGGGCGCGCCGAACATCATCGAAGGCCAACGCTGTAATTTTACCTCAAAAGTCCAGACAATGACTGCGGCGACAACCAAACCGGCGCACATGAGAAAAACCAAGAGATAGGTCAATGCCTTCTTTATGAATATTCGAATGGTTTTTCGAGATCTGGAACTCATTTTAATGCTATCGACATCGGAAAAGACTTAAGCATAAACAGTGATTACCCTGAGACCAATACCTTGAGTCCAGGATTCAACGAGTGGTTGCGGGTTGTTTGAAGAATCAATTTTTGGTCATAAGGTGGGTTACCGCGCGATCCAAGCCGTCTAAAGTAAGTTCAAACATTGGAAAAATAGAAGAAATTACGCCAATAGTTCGGGTTAGCGGCCATAGCCTGAAAGGTGTGGGGTTCAACCACGCGCTGTGCGGAAAAAGATTGGTTAGCAAGTTCAAACGGTCAATACTCGGTAACCCGCTCCGTTCTTCAATGTGGATTGATCCGTCAGTCGCCATGAGTTCGTATGGCGCCATGCTCGCGTCTCCCACAACAACTAATCGCGATTGTCGATCCCACGTGGCAAGGTCTTGAACCCGCTGAGGTTTGTATCGTCGAGGAGGGTCCTCCCACACAAAATCATAGATGGTGTTGTGAAAATAGAAGATCTTGACATCCTTGAATTGGGCGCCAGCATAGTTAAATAAGGTCTGGACGAGATCAATGTACGGATCCATAGACCATCCCCCATTATCGATCATCAAGATGATTTTCAGTCTGTCTCTCAGGCTTCGCTCGAAAACTATTTCAATCTCTCCCGCGTTTTGGGTGGTGGCTCTGATAGTCTCATCTATATTGATTTGGTCTTTAGGTCCAACCGGAACCATACGTCGGAGCCTTTTCAGGGCTTCTCCCATTTGAGCTTGAGTCAAAGGGGCTTCAAGGGAATAATCTTTGTATCTTCTGTCAAGCGCGACCTTCACGGCGCTCTTGTTCATGGAGCGGCCTCCAACTCTCATGCCCCCCGGATGGTACCCTGAATGGCCAACCGGCGAGGTCCCCCCGGTTCCAATCCACCGACTTCCTCCGTGATGAGCTTCTGTCTGCTCCTTTAGTCGGTCAAGGAAATATTTCAGCAACTCGTCCGGGGACATAGACTGAATCTCTTCTTTGGAGAGTCCAAGCGCCTGAGCCATAGCTTCGGGGTGTTTTAGCCATTCCTCAAGAAGTTCTCTTGCTGCAACCTCTAAGTCTACGCCTTTAAAGTCAGGCAATTCCGCTCCATTGAAAAAATGAGCGAAGACCCTATCGTAAAGGTCAAAATACCTTTCGCTTTTTACGAGTATAGCCCGAGCTGCTGTGTAGAAGTCATCCAGACCATTCACAAGGCCCAGAGCTAAGGCTTTTTGAAGTCGAAGGAAAGATGTTGGGGAAACAGGCACCCCGGATTCCCTAAGTATATAAAAGAAGTCAACAAACATATTAATTTACCTGAGCCAATGTTATTAATAGGTTATCAGCGAAGTCTCCGCGACTGTTGGGCGGACAATTGATAATCAGAACTTTTCTTAAACAAAATTCCTAAATACGGTATCTTGCCCTGTATTAAATCTTTGGGCCTGAAATCCGGATCCTTTCTTAGCGCACGGACCCAATTAATCAGCTCTCGAGTGGCGGGTTTCTTTTCTATTCCCTGGAAATCGCGCAATCTATAAAAAGTCTTTACGCATATATCCATTAATTCTCTGTCAAGATCCGGGAAATGGACGTTTATTATCTCACGCATCATGTCCGGGTCCGGAAAAGCGATATGATGAAAATTACACCTACCGAGGAAGGGGTCCGAGAGGTCTTTTTTCGCGTTGGATGTTATGATGATTACAGGCCTGTTTTGGGCGCGAATAGTCTTGTCGATCTCTATGATATCAAATTCCATTTGGTCGAGGACATCTAACATATCATCTTGAAAGTCGGTGTCGGCCTTGTCTATTTCATCAATCAATAACACTACTCGGGTTTCCGAAACAAAAGACTGACCTATTTTACCCATACGTATGTATTCTTCGATGTTGCTGACGTCTCGGCTAGAATCGCCAAATCTGCTGTCGTTAAGGCGCGTAAGTGTGTCATATTGGTAAAGGGCGTCGACCAATTTCAGGCTCGATTTGACATTCAAGACAATTAAACGCATGTTTTGCGTTTGTGAGATCGCGTGCGCCAGCATGGTTTTACCGGTCCCGGGTTCGCCCTTGAGGAGCAAAGGCATTTCCAACGCGATTGAAATATTTACTATTCTAGCCAACTCTTCATCCAGCACGTATTTTGATGCGCCTGTGAAGACCGGGGGAGAGGATTCATAAGGCATGAATTTTGGCTCCTTCTTTCTTCCAAAAAGATTTAAGAAAAACATAATCTTCTATTTCGTAAAAAGTAGATAGTTTCTGTTGCTATGTTCCAAATGGTTCCTGCGGAAAATAACACATGGAAAATCTTTATTACCGTGTTTCACCAGAGTCAACAAGGATATTCCTGTATTCGGCACATCCCTTATGAGAAAAAATCGGTTTTATTTTGGCTCACGGTTTTTGTGGCAAGGTGCGAAACTTTTTTAACTTGACAAGAAACTTAAAGGCTGACTAAGGTACGTGAGTCAAGCATGAACTTAAGCCTTTGTGAACGCAACGTTTGACAGCGCGAAAAAAAGGGTTGACAACGTTGCGGATTTCTGTAATAAAGTTAAAACACATCCAGAGCTATATTTTTTTGGAGGCTATCCAAATCTGGTATTGAAGCTTCCTTTGGAAAGGATTGATGAAAGGAGGATGAGGGTATGGTTAAGAGAACATTAGTCGTTCTCAGTGTTTTGTCTCTGACGCTCATGGTGGCGGGGACTTCTTTCGGCTTCATTGGTGGAGGCTGCAACACGAAATGCATGCCGCCACTTTATGTTCCGGTTGATTGCCCTGACACAGGTGTTTCAAAGACCATAGTAAAGACATGGGAATGCAAGATAGAGGGTCCTTGCCCAGCGCCTATGCCGGGTGGTGGTGGTTCATGCAAGAGTGAGCCTAGACCAGGAATGTTGCTTTCCCTGGCTACTGCTATCGGTTTGCCGATTTGTGAAGGCCTTTTCGGTGGATTTGATGGCGTATACGGATGTCTGCCGTCATTCGGCGCGGGAGACAGCCCTTGTGGTTCGCCGTTTCCTGGTGGTCTTGGTGGATTTTTTGGCGCCGGCGCGACAATGTTGTCCGGCGACTCGACCATCTTTGGCGCTCTTTGGTAATTCGGGATAGTACGCTTGTGTTTTGATGATTCAGGACCGGACTGTCTGAGTCTGGTCCTTTAAATAAGATTCACAGGCTACTGATGCGAACAAGCAGTGTGTCGGGTTTTG
>JAPLJJ010000062.1 GCA_026388665.1 Deltaproteobacteria bacterium | reverse complement strand
CGGGAGTCACCCAAGTGATAAATGAACTTAAAGTAACGGAAATCGCTTTTGGCTTCTAAGACATTTCCACACGATTTTTTGCCTGTAGATAAAGCTGATTTGACATAGGAACAATTAGGAAAGGTCCTCTGACTCTTCTAGAGGATCTTTCTCAAGATAATTTGTGACATAATCTGTCACAGCCCCCTCTAGGGATAAGAAATTCCGTTTGAAGCCCACACTCATTAGTTTTTCCAGTTTCGCGCATGTGTAATATTGGTATCGTTTATCCAAACCTGGGGGCATGTCGATATATTCTATACGGGGAGACATGTTAAGTGAGGAGAAAACGGCAAGAGCCAACCTGTTAAAAGTGTTCGCCTCACCGGTTCCTACGTTAAACAACCCATAGACTTCGGGCTTTTCCAGAAAGAACAAACTTACAGTGACAGCATCTTTTACGTAAATGAAATCACGCAGTTGCTGACCATCCTCATATTCGGGGTGATAAGATTTAAAAAGTTTAATGACCCCCGTTTTCTTAGCCTGCAAATAAGCTCTGATCGCTACACTCCGCATATCGCCTTTATGATATTCCTTTGGTCCGAAGACATTGAAATATTTTAGACCTACGGATCTCTTCAGAAATCCTGTTCTGAAAGCCCAGCAATCAAAAAGATGCTTAGAATAACCGTACATATTCAAAGGGCTGAGTTCAGGGCCTGGCAATATCTCATCCGAGTATCCGGCGGAACCGTCACCATAGGTGGCTGCGCTGGACGCGTAAATGAAACGAAGCCCCGGTTTTCCGGCAAAAACCATGGCCAGTCTTCGAGAATATTCATAGTTATTTTGAATTAAGTAATCGGCATTTTTCTCGGTGGTCGAACTACATGCCCCTAAATGAAACACGGCCCAGACCTGATAATCGAAAAGACCCTTTTCCGCTTTACAGATAAAGTTTTCCTTAGTCTCAAAATCGAGGAACTTGATATCTCGCAGATTCTTCCATTTTTCGCTTGTTCCAAGGTGATCGACAACCAATATGTTTTCTTCACCGAGTTGATTTAGAGCACTAACGAGATTACTCCCGATAAAGCCTGCGCCGCCGGTTACTATTATCATGCCGAAAATAGGCCTTTCTTTGGTTTGAAATAGTCTACATTGATTGATGTTTTCGCAAGATTGATTTATCGCACCCCTAGAAAAATGGCAATGAATTATGCGGCTTCGCAATCATGTCGGCGGCGCGGTAGATCAGGTGAAAACCTATCTCGATTGAATAACTAGACAAATTAAGCTTTTTTGTGGTAATAGGAGTGAATCATCCCCTTAAACGATTTTTTGATCATTTAGGGAGTAACAAAACATGAAGAAGCTACTTGTGGTGATCGCTCTGACAGTTTCTATCGGCCTTCTCGCCGGATTATGCGCAGAGCAGGCGTCCGCGTTCAGTTTCAAAGGCCTGCCGTTCTTTGGCGGTGGCGCGAAATCTTGCGCTGTTCCAGTATGCGCTCCGGTCTATTGTGGCTATTATTGTGCGCCCGCCGTTGTTTGCAAGCCGGTGAAGGCTAAATCAAAAGCCAAAGCTAAGGCCACTGACGCGGCGAAGGAAAAAAAAGTAAAGAAAGAAAAAAAGGACAAGAAGTAGGCTCCAAGCTTATTCATAAGGGTAAAATGACTCATGGATCTATGAGATTTGAGGCAAGCGTCACAGGACATCGGTTTAGGGGATGACTTTTCGATTCCTGTGGCATCCGGCCTCGAATCTCAAACCAGGGGTCAAAAAATAACCAGATCATGACCGAAGGCTTTCTCAAAATATCACTGGGTTTGTGTCGTCTCACCTAACTCAACTGCTCAATCCACTATTTCTCTTTTTAAAAATAGAATGGGCCGTGACAAATTTTTGTTCCAAAATTTGTTATGAGATCTTGCGTAGAACGACTATTTTTAAGTTGTTAGAGCATAACATTGATGGAGGCGGACATTGAGTCTCTTACAAAGAATTATGGGACAACGACATAACGAAAAAATAGAATCCAGACCACCTGCGGTGATGGACGATGACAGGATATTCCTGGCTTGGCAACGCACTCATATGGCTAATGAAAGAACCTTTTTGTCCTGGTCTCGAACGAGTATCTCTCTCTTGGCCTTTGGTTTCGTCATAGAAAAATTTGAAATATTCCTTCGACACTTGCTGGCGTTTGAAGCTGGATCTAACATTCAGCATCATGGGAATGGAGCCATGTACTTGAGCCTGCTCTGCTTCATTCTGGCGGGCTTCATGATTGTTGTGTCAGGATTGCGTTTCGTGAGGGTAAGAAGACACATAAACAAGGGCGAAGCGGTTTTTTCTGCTGTCCCGGATTTGCTGGTTGTAGTTTCTGTGGCAGTGATAATTGGGCTGGCGCTCATGTTGGGTTTGCAACGTTTTATCGGGTAGATCTGAGTTACTATTTTACTTGTTCGCAAAGACTATAGATGACGCCAAATATGAACAATTCCTTCAATTCCTTGTAAATGATTTATTTTATTTGATTATTGACTATTTACTAAAAATTTAGTATAGTTACTACAAATCCATGTCAACAGGAGATGAAAAACATGACAAGATTCCTTGTACTGGTTTCTTTTCTGATTGTATGCTTATTTGCAGGTTTTTCAGGACAGGCGCTCGCAGGCGTGACGAGTGACAATCTGTCGCTAGATAATTTTAGGCTGGCTAATTCAAAGCCATACGACGCGTTGGCAAAAGCATTTCAGAAAACTCGTCAGCAAGCCGTCTCAACCAGCAGTACAAAAATCTCAGACAAGAAAACGTCATCCAAAATTTCTAAGAGTTCAAAGACCGACAAGAAAAGTAAAGTTTATCAGAGCAAAAAACACAAAAACTACAGCAAATCACCCACTAAGAAGACAAGAAATTACAAGAAATCAGCATACCATCGTTAAGTCTAATTCGGGTTCGCTGTTAGTCATTCTAGATCCGAATTTTCATAGAGAATTTAGACCCACCTTTTGATTACATAAGGTGGGTTTTTTTGTTAGTATTTTGATCCAGAGGTCATTTCATGAGTTCTAATCTTGTTAGACACATTTGTATTCACGGACATTTTTACCAGCCTCCTCGGGAGAATCCGTGGCTGGAAGAAGTGGAAAAACAGGATTCCGCTCATCCCTTTCATGATTGGAACGAACGAATCTCGTATGAGTGTTACCGACCCAACACTGAAGCACGTCTGCTGGACACAAAGGGTAGGTTACGCGAAATAGTTAATAATTACGAACACATCAGCTTTAATTTCGGCCCCACTTTGCTTTCTTGGATGGAAAGACATGAGAAAAAAGCATACGAATCTATTCTCGAAGCAGACTCCAGTTCTCTGAGCAAAAGGTCCGGACATGGGAATGCAATAGCCCAGTTCTATAATCATATGATTATGCCTTTGGCGACCAAGCGAGACAAAATCACTCAGGTAATTTGGGGTATTGAAGATTTCAAGAGCCGTTTTCACAGAGACCCTGAAGGGATATGGCTTCCGGAAACTGCTGTGGATTCGGAGACCCTTCAAATTCTGGTTGATCAGGGCCTGCTTTTCACAATTCTTTCGCCAAAACAGGCCCGACGTTTTCGAGAGAGCGCCAAAGATTACTGGCGAAATATTGATTCGATTTCAATCGACCCATCAAGACCATACCTTTGTTCTTTACCAAACGGATCACAAATAACCATTTTCTTTTATGACGCTCCGATTTCTCAAGCCGTTGCGTTTGAAGGTCTGCTTGATAATGGGGCGTTCTTCAAGGACCGGTTAGTAGGGGCTTTTTCCGAAGGGCGTTCTTGGCCTCAACTGATAAATATTGCCACAGATGGCGAGTCATATGGTCATCATCATCGGTTTGGTGAAATGGCTTTAGCGTTCGCCTTAGAACGATTGCTCAATGAACCGGGAGTGAAATTGACCAATTATGGTGAATTTCTTGCGACCTATCCTCCAACCGCTCAAGTAGAAATTATTGAACGGACCTCTTGGAGTTGCTCTCATGGAGTAGGTCGCTGGATGCGGGACTGTGGTTGCTCAACCACCCAGAAAGCCGGGTGGAATCAAGCCTGGCGAGCCCCACTGCGCCGATCTTTAGATTTGATACGAGATAAAGTTGATGAATTATTTGAAAAACGTGGAGGAGACTTATTTAGTGAGCCATGGAAAGCTCGCGATGATTACATTGATTTGCTGTTACGCGATCGCAGTGAGATAGCGACGTTCTTAAAATCATACGAAAAACATGAACTCTCATCGACTGAATGTGTAGCGGCGCTAAGTTTGCTGGAGATGCAAAGAAATCGGATGCTTATGTATACCAGTTGCGGATGGTTTTTTGATGACATCACAGGAATCGAAACTTTGCAGATACTATGTTACGCAGCGCGCGTCTTGCAACTCGCAAGCGCTTATGATCCCGGACTGGTCAATGAATTTCTAGAAGAACTGTCTCCTGCGGTTAGTAACACGCAATCTCATATTCGTGGTGACGAATTGTACAAAGAAAAGATTGCGCCTCAAGTCATAGATCTTTCACAAGTGGCTGCGCATGTGGCTATTTCTTCACTTTTCGACAAACCGCATATTTCTGAAAAGGTATACGTCTACAAAATCTATATACTTGATCTTATACGAGAGGAATTTAGTGAACGTATCCTACTGATTGGACAGGTGAGGATTCAAAGTTCTGTCACTCTACGTGAACAGCTACTAATTTTTGGGATTTTATACCTCGGGGCCGTCGACCTCAGGTGTTCGGTTCAAACATTTTCAGGTGGGCAACTGGGGTACGAGGATTTGAAAAAGGACCTGGCAGACACCTTTAAGAGACATTCATCCACAGAGCTAATAAGGAAACTGGACAGGTATTTTCCAAATCAATATTTTGCGTTTAAAGATCTCTTTGTAGAACAAAGAACCAGACTGCTGGAAACCGTAACAAAAAAAATGTTTCAGGACCAGGCAGCCGTGTTGGGCTCCTTTTACAAGAAGGACGAAGATTTTGCCAGGTTAATAGTCAATCACGGAGCGAGGTTGCCTGACACCTTCAGGGCAGCCGCGAGATTCGTGTTGAACCGCAGATTCCTCAGAGAACTTGAGAAGCTTTCACAGGAAATTTTCCCTGAAGGTTTAGAGTCCGTTTTACGGGACACTCAATTCTGGAAAATAGAGTTAGATCTGAGTGCGGCGCAGAAATTGATTAGTCATCGAATATGTATTCTGGTTGAAAAACTTGGTCAGGACTGGTCGAATCAATCAGTCCTATCTGAGATCTTTAGATTCCTTGATATGGCGCAAAATCTGGATATTCCGCTTCAACTTGGAGAAGCCCAAATAACCCTGTTGAGGACAGTCCGATTAGCCGAAAAACAAGCTGAACAAGAAATGTCGCTGGGTATTAAAAAACTCGCGGATCGGCTTGCCGTAAGACTAAATGGTGTTAAGAAGTCTTAAATAAGTAACTCAAGGCTGGATTCATCTGGAATCCAGATAACCAAATTCCTTTAATTTATTAGTGTTTTTGGTCCAGTTGGGTGAAACTTTCACAAACAACTCAAGCCTGACAGGTGAATTCAAGAACTCCTGTATTTTTTCACGAGCTAACATCCCGATGTTCTTTATCATACTTCCACCCCGGCCGATCAAGATCTTTTTCTGACTGTCTCGTTCGACATGAATATTGGCCTGGATCAAGATTCTATTTCCGACTTCCTTGAAAGCCTCTACCGTTACAGCCGTCTTGTGCGGTATCTCCTGTCCTAAGAGCTTTAGGATCTGTTCCCTGATTAATTCTTCGGCAAAAAATCTTTCGGGCATGTTGCTCAGATCTTCCTCACCGTATAAAAAAGGACCTGCCGGCAAGAGTTCAATCACTTTATTCAACAGAAGATCGCAATTATCACCGGTTAATGCGCTTGTACCCACAACTGAATTGAATAGGGAACCCGAAGATCGAGAGATAATCAACGCATCTGCCGATTTCTGATCAAGAGTATCGATCTTGTTAATAACTAAAATGGTGGGTTTTTGAGATTTTGTTACAAGACGTTCAATTTCCTCAAACTGATCATCATGTCGGGGATTCGGTTCTATAACTAAAAGGATAATATCAGTCAGTTTGATAGTCTTGAGAACAGAATCAACGAATGCCTGGTTAAGTGCTGTTTTTGCTTCATGAAAACCTGGAGTGTCCTGAAAGATTATTTGAGCATTAGGAAGGGTCAGAATAACCGATATCATGTTACGAGTGGTTTGGGGTCTTGAAGATACGATACACAGATCCGTCTCTGTTAATTTATTCACGAGTGTCGATTTGCCGACATTAGGTAGCCCGACTATTGCCACGAATCCTGATTTTGAACTGCGGTTGTTTGTGTCTTTCACTAAATGTCCTTGACCGAAGCTAGCGTTCGGTTTATATAATTACCCTTTGCGGTTCAGGAGAGATGCCCGAGTGGCCGAAGGGGCGCGACTGGAAATCGCGTGAATGCCCACAAGGTGTTCCGAGGGTTCGAATCCCTCTCTCTCCGCCAGTTCCTTCCTCTTTTTCTTGCTATCAGCAACAACGAATGAATTCCAACTATCCCTTACAAATCTTCAGACCTGCTTTTTTCAAATAACCAACAATTTCAAGATGTACTTCTGCCGACGGTTTTTCGCCATCAATTCTTTTTATGACAGGGTCTTTGAAAGTCTTGTACATTCTTGCTACTGCTTCAAGGTCCTTTCTTTTTTCAAATATCGAGAAACGACCTGATCTAGATAAGGTAATTCGGTTGAGAGCAGTTTCAATAGGTACTTCAATCAAGAAAACTATATCTGGAACCGGTACTCGAGACCGATTCTCTTCGATAATTTCAATTGGGTCCATTCCTTGAGCGCCCTGATAAGCGGCTGAGGAATAATAGTACCGGTCGCAAATTACATGTTTTCCGTCTCTAATAGCAGGCGCAACCACTCTTTGGACATGATCCAGACGATCTTCAAGAAAAAGCCTGAATTCTTCTCTGGGACCCAACCTCGTGGTCAGGTTTCTTATCTTTTGACCAACGATTCCATCAGATGGTTCTCTTGTGAGCACATAGGGAATTCCAAGAGATTCAAATGTATCTGCAAGAATCCTGGCTTGTGTGCTCTTGCCGCTTCCGTCTATGCCTTCAAAAACAATGAACACCCTTAAGTGAACTCTTAACCGATTTTTGCGTTAATACGAATATATTACTTTTCAAGTAGGATCCTGATGTAGAATGTCACAGAAATACAAAAAACAACAGTAACGAGAACTCTACATGTTTAATGTCTTAAGTTCTGCCGGTTGATGAGCATGGCATGGGTGTGGTCATCTCGCTCAAGAGAAAAAGAGTGTTTTCTGTAGTCCGCTGGTTTCGGTCATCAAGGTTTCTACTGTTTTCTTGAGTCCGGGAATACCGTTCTTTCCAGGTTGTCCATTGCTTTGCATGAAATAGACTCCTCTTCATTTCTAATCATCAAATGCAACACAATAAACTAGATCGGACTGGCAAATACTTTGTGCCGGGCAAAGCACTATTCGGATCAATTTCAATCTCAAGTCTCTTTGTAGATTTGACCCTGGAAGTGAGACATGAATTTCTTGTGTCTTCCCCAATTCTATAACACACTAAATTCTGAGTTCTGAAATGCACGTTTGGGGAAAACTATGAATAGCGTTCCAATAATTATCATCCTCATCTTGTTGGCTGTGACAATCATTATCCAGATTGTCCAACTTTGTCGCAAAGTCTCTATTGACCTCGGTCCGGTTGAACAGACCTTCCAGTCAGTGGAAAAATCTTATGAACGCTTGGAGCGGGCCGTAAGAGAGGAAATGTCGTGTAATCGGGAAGAGGCGGCCAACGCCTCTAAACAATCTCGAGAGGAACTTTCGAACACACTGAAAGATGTAGCGGACACTATCTACAGGCAATTAAATGGCCTCACACAAACCACGGATGAGAAGCTTGAAAGGCTTCGGGAAACGGTCGAGCAGCGGCTCCAAACAATACAGAATGATAGTTCCAGGAGGCTCGACCAAATGCGGGAGGAATCCGCCAATTCATCTCAAAAAGCCCGTGAAGAAGTTAGCGGTTCTATGAAAGCATTCAACGACTCCGTGCTTAAAAGTATGACTGGAATGGCCGATTCCCAGCAGAAACAGATGGATTCCTTCTCCATCCAATTAACCGGGCTCACAGAATCGAACCAACAGAAGCTGGATGCGCTCAAAACAGCGGTGGAAGAAAAGCTTAAATCTATCCAGGAGGATAACGCCAAGCAACTGGATCAGATGCGGGCGACCGTGGACGAGAAGCTTCAGGGAACTCTGGAGAAAAGGCTTGGCGAGTCTTTCAAGCTGGTCAGCGAGAGGTTGGAGCAAGTCCATAAAGGACTGGGTGAGATGCAGATCCTCGCCACAGGCGTGGGTGATCTGAAGAAAGTTCTGACAAACATCAAGACCCGCGGCACTTGGGGTGAAGTCCAACTTGGGGTCTTGTTGGAGCAAGTCCTTGCTCCCGATCAGTATGCAAAGAATGTGGCCACTAAGGATGGCGGGGAACGAGTGGAATTCGCCATCAAGCTTCCGGGAAAAAACGAAGATCAAACCGACATTGTGTGGCTACCCATTGACGCCAAGTTCCCGGTTGAGGACTATCAGCGGCTAATGGACGCACAGGAGAAAGCCGACGCCATTTCATCCGAGGCTGCCGCGAAACAGCTTGAGATTCGGATAAAACAGTGTGCATCGGACATTTATAGGAAGTATTTTAACCCACCCGGAACTACAGACTTCGGTATCCTTTTCCTGCCAACGGAGGGACTATTTGCCGAAGTGATCAGACGCGACGGCCTAGCTGAATTTGTCCAACGTGAATATCGAGTAATGATCGCTGGGCCGACTACGCTTTGGTCCCTGCTCAATAGCCTCCAAATGGGTTTCAGGACCCTGGCTATCCAAAAGAGGTCCAGCGAAGTTTGGAATTTGTTGTCCGCGGTTAAAACCGAGTGGTCACACTATGGAGAGATGCTCAATAAGGTTAAAGATAAGCTCGAAAGCGCCTCCAGGCAAATCGACAAAGCGCAGACAAGATCGAGAGCAATCGGGCGAAAGCTCAAGGATGTTCAGGAATTACCTGCCGCAGAGGCACGGGTGGTGTTGATGGTGGAAAACGATATCGCAAAAACTGATAATGAAACAGACCACTCGTGAGGAAAAACGGCGGCTGCTCGAAAATTAGAAGGGACACTCTTTTCCGTTCTTTGCCCACAAGAGCGGCCCCTGAAAAGACTCTCTTTAGACTCTTAGTTTGAGCCTGGAACCACGATTTCATTCCTGATCCATACCGCCTCACTGAACTTGTTCAGCCTTTTTTTGACCTCGTAATCATGTCTATCTTTGGTGAGCAGTAATTCATCCGGATGTATTTTTTCGAGTTTCTGACGCTTGTCTTTAAGGTCCTGCTCAATCTTATCTTTAAAACCCTCTAACGGACGAATCTCAAGATTGTAAATAGCGTAGCCATTTCGTTCCCGGCAAATATAGAAGATTTTACCACCATCCGTTATCTTGATAGAAACCAATTTGCCGGTTGTTGGGACTCTTGTGTAATGATTCTCAAATTTTACCGCTCCAAACTCTGACAAAACGTTTTCTGCCAGGCCAAAATCTCCTGCGTTAGCTGTTCCCGGAAAAATTGAAACGACTAAACATGAAAAAATGATTCCAGAGAAAATTCTCATCTTATTCACCTCTCGACGGAGTTATTCTTTGAAAGCGAGTCTATATTGGACAATCTTTGTTCATCGTGGACACACCGCACGCTTTTAGAGTATGCTCTCCGAAGTTTTAATCTCAAATAAGGGGAAGATGCAATGAGACAAAAAAATGTTCTTAAACTTATGTTGAGCTTGAGTCTTTGTGTTTTACTTATGAGCCTTTTTGCAGCCCAATCTCAGGCTCAGGCGCTTAAAATAGCTGATGTCAGTATGACGGAAATCTCCAATAAATCTCAAAAAATAAAATTGGCACTCGAAGACTTGAGAAAATTTCAATCAGAACCCAGTCAAAAAATGACGGCTTTAAGCTCTGAGATCAGACAACTCCAAGAAAATCTCGAAAAGGGGAAAGCAAATCTCAAAGAAGAAGACAAAGACAAAATAGAAGAGCAGATAAGAGCCAAATATCAAGATCTTCAACAAGAGCAACAGATTTTCAGAAGTAAGGTCTTGGAACAGCAAAAAGTTGTTAATGACACCATGATGGCTCAAATTAATCAGGCCGTGGCAAAGATATCAGAAGAAGAAGGGCTTTCTATAGTTTTCCTAAAAGAGTCCATAATTTATTCCAAGGGTATACCTGACATAACAAACAAAGTCATAACCAATCTTGACACTTCCGTGCAGCAGCCGGGCAAAAAGTAACTGAGATATTCTCGACCTCAAAAAATCGAAATGAGTGATAAGAATATCCGGTTGCTTGATACGAGGGCTCTACCTGCTGCGGCTAATATGGCCCTCGATAATATCATTCTGGAAGAGATCTCGTCCAGGCGCTCACCATCCACTTTTCGGTTCCTTCAATTCAAACCGGCTGCCGCTCTTGTGGGGCACAATCAAGACGTGAATCTTGAGATTCGTGAAGATTTTTGTAGCGCTCACAACATCGACATTAGTAGACGAATTACAGGTGGAGGGGCGATTCTATTTCAAGAATCAGCCCTTGGGTGGGAAATATTTGGTTCACCGGGAACACCTCCGTTTGCAGGGGCCTACGACGTTGTTCTGGACAAGATTTGTTCGACAGCGGCAAGAGCTTTATCGAGACTGGGGATTCAAGCTCACTTCAGACCAAGGAATGACATAGAAGTAAATGGAAGAAAAATATCAGGGACAGGCGGAGCCTTTGTTTCAGGCGCTATGATGTTTCAGGGAACTGTCCTGATTGAAAATCAAATAGAACTGTTCTTAAAGGCATTGAGAGTACCGGTCGAAAAACTAAAGAAACGGGAAATCGAATCCCTTATGCAGAGAATTTGCTTTCTGAATGATCTTGTAAAACCGGCATTTAGTTTGGAAAGACTGAAGAATGTCTTTGTTTCTGAATTCTCTGAGGCTCTTGGACTGGACTTTTATCCAGGTGACTTGACTGATAGAGAAGAAAAGCGCTTAACAGACGAACTAGGTTTTTATTCAAGCTCAGATTGGGTCTATGCTCGCTCGAGACCGAAATTTGAAGGGGACCCCATACGTTCCATCACCCAAACCCAGGGAGGCGCTATCAGGGCTCACTTATGGTTGGGACCCGGCGGGAACAGAGTGCGTCAAGCGCTCATTACTGGTGATTTTTTTGCGATTCCGCAGCGTCTCTGCTTCGATCTGGAGGCATGGTTGGTAGGGGCTCCTGTAACTGGAGCAGCCCTCACGGAGCGTGTGCTATCCTTTTTCAATTCCTGCGATGGCCAAATTTCAGGGATAAGTCCGCAACAGGTAGCGGATGTTGTAGCTGAAGCGGCTGATAGACTAAAATTGCTTAAATTTAATTTTAGTCTCCCCGAGGTTAATGAGTTATTTTTTGTGAATATTTCTCCCGGGAACCTGCACGACCAAACGGCACGGTGGTTGTTGCTTCCCTATTGCTCGAAGAATTTGGACTGTGATTTCAGGGAAATCGAAGGCTGTTCAGCGTGTGGGGCGTGCGAGATTGGTTATTTTTTTAACCTGGCTCGAAAATTTAACCTTGAGCCTCTGACCATTCAAAGCTTTGAACACCTGATGTCAACGATTCAGGAAAAATCTTCAAAGACGGATGGTTTATATATAGGTTCATGTTGTGAAGCTTTTTATTCGAAGCATCGAGTCGAAATGGAATCGCTTCCCACTTCAGGGGTCCTTGTGAATATCGATTCCACGACGTGCTACGATCTTGGCAAGGGAACAGATGCGTATAAGGGCAGATTCGATAATAAGACATTTCTTAACATTCAATTATTGGAAAAGACTATCAGGCTCATAAATGGCGCAACGACTTCAATGTGACATTCTTGTAGTGGGAGCGGGTCCGGCAGGATCATGGGCGGCCAAGAGGGCCGCTGCTGAGGGACTTGACGTAATTCTTATTGATAGCAAACCAAGGATAGGTGAGCGCCCTCACTGTGGTGAATTTGTTCCTTATCAGCTTTTCTCTGAGTTTGGTTTGGACAAAAACTCCATAGTTAATAAAATCAGTAGCTTGGAGACCTGGATAGTTGAGGATAAGGCCGAGCTTAAATTTAAAACTCATGCAATTCAATCCAATGGTTTCTTGATAGATCGGCCCAGGTTTGATCGTAATTTGGCTCGAGAAGCTGCGGCTAGTGGCGTCCTCACAATGTCTTCGTCGACTTTTCTAAATTTTACTGATCAAAGTTGTATAATTAAGTCAGTTGGCGCCGAAATCGAGGTTCAAGCGAAGTATGTCATCGCCGCTGATGGGGCTCATTCTGTTATCCGAAAAAAGCTCGGTGTATTCACGGATGATTGCATTGTAGGCTGCCAAATTGAAGCCCCTATTGCTAATCATGTCTCAAACGCCATGGTTTTTCTGGATCAGGATTTTCTTGGCGGCTACGGCTGGCTGTTCCCAAAGGGCAATACGGCAAACGTCGGGGTGGGAATGTTACCGGGACACGAATTGACACCGGCTCATGCGCTCAAAGAATTTAGCGTCATGTTGACTCGGATTGGTTTGACTAAGCCCGGATGGCTTGCAAGAACCTGCGGATTAATACCGGGTTTTGGAATAAGATTCCCTCTTTTTGTCGAGAATGTTCTCTTTTGTGGTGACGCTGCCGGATTGACTCATCCGATTACGGGCGCCGGCATAGCTCAAGCCATTTATTCCGGAGATGTGGCAGCAGAAGTTGCGGCTAAGGCCGTAAAATCTGGAAAGTCTTCTGTCCTTCAGCAATATCATGACTTAATACTATATCGTTACGGCAGAGTCTTCCAGCACGCTATATCAAAAAAGAAACTTCAATTAGAATCCTGGGGAAATGATAATTTCACAAAACTTTGTGACCAAACTTGGATTTCATTTAAGGGATACAAGAAACGGGAACGAAGCTCTTGAGTGAAACAGAATCACTTTTCATGGAAGCGTGGCGTCTGTCCAGGGCCGCGCACGGATTTGACCTGACCATTTATCAACCCGGTATGTTTGTGATTGACGGTCGGAGAGGCGCGTACCACGCAGTCTCAATCACCGGGACCCAATGCGCCCTGGATTGTGATCACTGCGGAGGGCAATTACTCAAGAACATGCGCCCTGCGATGAAACCAGGAGACCTAATAGATTTGGCGCTGAAGGCCGCAGGTCGTGGCGATCAGGGCATACTTATCTCCGGTGGATGTGACGAATACGGCAGCCTCCCATGGTCGGACTTCATAACAGCAATAGAGCAAATCAAGAACAAAACTAACCTGATTGTCACGGTTCACACCGGCCAAGTTGATATCGGTATAGCTCGAGCCTTCAGTAACGCTGGAGTGGATCAGGCCCTCATTGATGTGATAGGAGATGATGCTACAGCCAGAGAGATTTTTCATCTCAAAGACGGTATAGCGCCGATTCTTAGATCCATGGACGCATTGTTTCAAGCCGGGCTAGAGGTTGTTCCTCACATATTATATGGAATTCATTACGGAAAAGAAAAAGGTGAACACGAAGCCTTAGAGATAATATGTAAATACCCTCTAAGAAAATATGTGGTTGTCGTAATCACCCCCCTAAAAGGGACAAGAATGTCTTTCATAGAAGTTCCGAGTCCAAAAAGTGTGGCTTCTTTCATAGCTGAAGCAAGATTGATGATTCCTGAAGCTAAATGTTCTTTAGGTTGTGCAAGACCTGGAGGTAAGTATCGTAAGGAGCTAGATTTACTAGCTTTAAGAGCAGGAATTAATTCACTGGCTATCGGATCGGATCACGTGATCAAAGAGGCTGAAAAACTTGGCCTCAATGTAATTCAAAAGTCTACGTGTTGTTCTCTGAATTAGAAAAAAATAACGAGTTGGAAAATGTCTAATACACAAGCTGTGCAACTGGAAAGCCCTGAATATCTCAGAATGTCATTGGCAGCCGCCATGACTTTAAAATTTGTTCCTGGATTATTTTACCGGGGAGCGCGCCTAGGTTGTGTGAATCTGCTGTTAACCTATTCTGATGGGTGCAAGGCAAACTGTTCGTTCTGTGGTTTAGCCTCTCAAAGACAAACAGCTAAGACAGGTCGAAGTTTTATTCGTGTGCCATGGAAAGTCTTTGCCACTGATGAAGTTGTTGAAGCTATTAATATAGCCCCTCATTATGTAACCAGAGTTTGTATCTCGATGATAACCCACTCGAGAAGCAAGACCGATACAATCTCGCTTTGTCGGAAGATAGTGAAGAAGACGAATCTAGCTGTCTCTCTGCTAATTACACCGACGCTATTGAATCGTGAAGACCTGGTAGCGATGAAAGAGGCTGGGGCGGAACGAATAGGCGTCGCGATTGACACCGCAACAGAAGACCTGTTCGTAAAATTGCGGGGCAGGCCTGTTGGAGGGCCACACGATTGGAACAAGTATTGGAAAATTTATGAACAGAGCCTGGATGTTTTTGGCAAGGGAATGGCAGGTGTTCATCTTATATGTGGGTTAGGAGAAACAGAGCGGGAAATGGTTTCGGCCATAGCTAGAGCAAAAAAAATAGGGGGATCAACCCACCTTTTTTCATTTTTCCCTGAACAGGGATCAATAATGGAATCAGTATCGCCACCGCATGTTGGAAGATATCGAAGGATACAATTGGCAAGATGGTTGATAGACAACGATAAAATCAACGTTGAATCTATCGGTTATGATAATCGGGACAGGATATTGAGTTTTGGGATTACAGAAAATGAACTAGCGAAAGCTATAAGCTCAGGTTTTCCCTTTCAAACATCAGGATGCCCGGGCCCTGATTGTAAGGTAGCCTGCAATCGACCCTACGGCAACGAGAAACCAGGCCCCAATATACGCAATTTTCCATTTATCCCTGAACTGGAAGACCTTAATCAGATTAGGGAAGATATTTTTAGGTATGAATAGTTTGGTGAGAGTAACGCATTGAGCCTAGGATTTAGGGTCAGGCTCAATGCATAAAATATTGACTAGGGCTCAAAAAGCTTTACGCTGATTCCATTTGGATCCACTAGAGATGCGTAACTTATACCATCTCTCTTGCCACTTCTCTCTACAAAACGGAGCCCTTTTGCTTCAAGATCTCTGACGGAATTGTCTAAGTTACCAACCCGAAAACTCATTCCGGAAACACTATTGAACACAGCGTTTTTGTCAGGGGCTTTTGTATACAGTATTTCAAGTCTGTACGGTGTGCCTTCTTTTTCCATGGAAAACACATCTAAACCTGAAGAAATACCATCCGAAGTTTTGAACCCCAAACGCCGATAGAATTGGATTGTAACTTCCGGTCGAGTCGTGGGTATGTTTATGGTAAGGGGATAATCTTCTACGTTAGATTTTATGAAGCTAGATGATTCGGCCTCCGTGTTGTATGCAATGAGGAGGGCAAATACTATCAAGAACATAATCGAGCAGGTGAATCCGAGAAACAGCCTTTTTGCGTGGCCTGCCGGCAACCTCATGCTCGTCCAACCTCCTGAATCATAACTGCATTCCAATGAAATCCGATATCCTTTTCCGTAAAAAGCAACCAAAACATACACAAAACGGACGATAAAATCAAGAACAATATTAAATAATATTAATACAATAGTTTTTAATAAGTTATTTTAAGATAACAAATTAATTTCGTAGAATATAACATTGCTATACGGTCTATTTAATTAACATAACTACTCATTTTAAGGTAGTTGGGTCTAAATGCTGGAAATTTAGAATAACTTCATGAATATGTTGGACGAATGGGTTGATTTCTTTGAAATGAGATACTCAAAAGCCAGCTTAATTTCCGGATCAGTTCCAATTTGCGTAAGGTCCAGATTGGCTCCACGTTGTCGGGTGTTTTCAAAGTCCTTATTAACAAGCACATCCGGTTGGATGCCGGTACCCTCAATATCCCTGCCATTAGCCGTGTAATAATGAGCAGTAGTTAAACGGAGAGCCAAGCCGGTTTTAATAGGAAATATGTCCTGAACGCTAGCCTTTCCAAAACTTCTCCGACCGAGAATCAACGTGTTCTTACGTTTTTGAAGCGCTCCGGCAAGGATTTCGGAAGCGCTGGCTGTGCCCCGATTTATCAACACAATTATTGGAAGAGAGGCAAAAGGCCCATTGCCGCTAGCGAGAAACTCTTTATTTAATTGTGAGCCTCTGCTTCTTATGGAAGTTATGACCCCGGACCCCAAAAAGAGATCAGAGATCCTTATTGCCTCGGTTAACAGTCCCCCAGGGTTGTCTCTTAAATCTAAGATCAGGCCGCGAAGATGACCACCACTACCCGATTTCATCCTGTTCACGGCCTTTAGGACGTCGTCGCGTGTGTCTTTCTGAAAATTTACTAGTCTCAGATATCCGATATTTTCACCCAGTAATTTTGATCTAACGGAAGGAGCCTGGATCAATGTTCGTCTTAATCTGACATTTTTGATGTCGCCTGTAATCGAATCTTGAATCTTAAATCGAACTTCAGAACCGGATGGCCCGCGAACCATTTTCAATGCTTCAAGCAAAGTAAGTCCATGAAGGGAGACGCCATCTATTTCGAGTAATTTGTCCCCAGCTCGAACCCCGCCACGATAAGCAGGGGATCCATCAAACGGTGCTATTACTACATAATCCCCGTTTCTAAACCCCACCACCATGCCGACTCCTGCAAACTTGCCGGAAGCGGAAATCTTAAGTTCATTTATCATCGCGGAATCGAGTGTTGATGAATAAGGGTCTAAGTCTCTCAGCAACAGGTCTAAGGCTTTTAGGGAAAGTTTATCAGGATCATAGCCGCACCGGGAAGATATTATGAAAATAGAATCAGAGAAACAACGAGG
>JAPLJJ010000057.1 GCA_026388665.1 Deltaproteobacteria bacterium | reverse complement strand
GCCTGATCCTTGATAGCCTTTATAGGAGCGCTGGAGTAGGGGGACGCAAACATATAAAAACAGACAAGGGTCGGCTTCTTACCACCCTCTCTTGCGGCCTTCCATTTGTCGCTCTTTTTCCAGACATTTTCAAACCACGCTGTCAGCGCAGCTCGGGCATTCGTAGAATAGTCCGTGCTGTAAACAAAATTGTACGGTGTTTTTGCCGGATCGCACAGATGGCCCGACAGAGAATCGGAGATTGTCACCATTTTATCTTTGTTGACCGTGGGAGAAAGGGCTTCAGTATCACCAGTTCCCCACTGTAGCAGTAACTGAATCTTGTCTTGGTCTCTGAAGCGCTTATAGATGGTAATAGCTTCAGGAACTCTGTAACCATAATCAAAGAGATGGAGTTTTATTTTCTTTCCATTTATTCCTCCTTTGTCATTGATATAAGTTACACACTCCCTGATACCAAGGGCGGCGTCCTTACCAACATCAGAGGTCGCTCCAGTAAGGTCATTTATTGAACCAACTGAAATCTCGTCTGCGGCATAAGTTACGGAACACGCCAGCGCCATAATTAAACCAAAAAGAAGAATCCTCTTACTCATTCTAAACCTCCGTTTTGTTTGTCATCAGTCGTGAATGAAGTGGTTACCTGTAAACCAGCCTATCTGTGTGACACACACCTCCTTTCCGATAAACGGGTAGCAGGAGTCTACTTACCGGTGTACGAAAATGGCCAAAGATTAAAATAGTTTTTCAATTGCCAGTATCTGTACGAAAGTCCATTGGGTTCATAAATGAGAAAGAAGATAATTGCCAACCCGAATGCCGATTCCTTGAAAAAGATTAACTTGGTTGTAACCCAGCCCAACTCCGGGTACGACGTCATCAGGATGTCGCTCAGCCCAAGAACCGACATTTCCAACAATTTAAATACCATAACGACAAAAACTGAGCCAAACACGATCCCCTGTATGCTGCCTACACCGCCAATCAGAATGATTCCAACCCATAACAGAGAATAAAACCATTCATAGTGTTCAGGGCTCACAAAAAATAGAGCGCTAATCCAGAAGGCCCCGGCAATCCCAGCAAAAAAACCGGCTACAAAGAATGCGAGGAGCTTATATCCGACTATGTTGACTCCCATAGTTTCGGCTGCGATGTCATTGTCGCGTATGGCTATCCATGCTCTACCAACCTTGGATCGAAGCAGGTTTCCCATCACTATGAAACACAAGAGAACAAGGATAATCGAAAAGTAATAGATCTTTTCATCGCTATCAATAGTCCACGGCCCAATCTTTATTAGCCCAGGCGGCAGCGAGAATGATTGTCCTCGGCCACCTATCTGGCTTACATACTGCGTAATCACCAGAGGCACGGTTATCCACTGTGCGGCCATCGTCGTCATAATCAGGTAAAATCCTTTTACCCTGGCTGACGGCAAACCAAACAAGACAGACCAAAGAGCGGCTGCAAATCCTGCGCAGACAATGCTGATCGGATAGACAAGGCCCGCGTCGACCATAAACTCAGGCCATGGGATAAACAGCACCATCATG
Organism: Deltaproteobacteria bacterium; assembly: GCA_026388665.1. Taxonomy (GTDB): domain Bacteria; phylum Desulfobacterota; class Desulfomonilia; order Desulfomonilales; family Desulfomonilaceae; genus CAJBEZ01. The sequence goes on along the minus strand of JAPLJJ010000057.1, from coordinate 27,136 downwards.
GCGCTGGTATAACCTCCAACGGCCACAAAAGCAGCGTGCCCCAACGTGATCTGCCCGCAATAGCCTATCAGAAGCTGTACCCCTAAGGCAGCCAGGATGTAGTAATTAATTGTGTAGAAAACACTCATCCACTGGGAATCGACAAGGTATGGAGCGGCAGCCAGCAAGATAATCATCACAAGCATCTTGCCTTTTATAAAATTTGTACGCCACCATTTCTGATCATCCGCGTAGGACTCAAAATAAGTTCCACAAGGTAGATAGCTCATCGGTTACACCCTTTCTATACGTTCCCAGCCCCAAAGGCCATAAGGTTTGAATAGGAGAAAAATTACCATAAAAATAAATGGCGCAACCTCTTTTATGTCCCCTGGGAAATAAGCGCTCAGGTAACCGCCGGCCATGTTTTGCAGTATACCTATGGTTATCCCTCCGACAATAGCCCCAGGCACTGAGTTTAGGCCTCCGAGGACTACGACCGGCAACACCAGCAAACCGAGACCGCTAACCGAATAGTTCAGACCATTGATGTTTCCCAGGAGTGTTCCACCAACTCCCGCGGCCATGAATGCGATTGCCCACGCTAGCGCGTAAACGAATTTCGCGCTTACGCCAAGAGACAAGGCCGCCATTTCATCGTCTGCGCAGGCCTGCATTGACAGACCCCATCGAGTGTATTTGAAAAAACACACAAACACGACCATGAGGATCATGGCCGCGATGAAACTCCACACGTAAACCGCTCCTACTGCAATACCCCCGACTACAATAGGTTCTATGGAAAAAACTCTGGGTAGAAAAATCTGGGTGTCGGTATCCCAAAACATAAAGACCATGCCCTTGAAAAAGAATGAAAGCCCAACAGTAACCATGATCACCGCCAGTACCGGCTCACCAATCATTTTCCTCAGAAAAACCCGTTCAGTTAGTAACCCCAGAATCAGCCCAATTACCATCGTCCCAATCAGGGCCAGCACGAATGCGTAATTGATGGGCATAATGGTTATGAACCTTTCATAAAAGGCTAAACAAACGTAGCCCCCGATCATGGTCAACTCACCCATGGCAAGGTTTAAGACCCCGGAACATTTATATATGAGTACCCAGCCCAGCGAGACGAGCGCAAAGATCGACCCGAGCATTATTCCAGTGACTATCAGTTGAAGAAAGAGTTCCATTTACTTGTTTCCTCCTTCCTTAACGTCCTGAAGTCGAATGTCGGCTTTGATCTTAATGACCCTGCCATCTTCGTACGTAATGTTGGTATCCATGTGCATGATCTCTTTATCACTATACAGAGAATCAATAATGTCTTTGTACCTGTTTTCAACGAATGCTCGGCGGATCTTTCTGGTTCTTGTCAATTCGTCATCATCAGCGTCAAATTCCTTGTACAGATTCGAGAACCTTCTAATCTTGGCCGCTTCCGGGATAGATTTATTGACTTCCAAAATGGCCCGCATGATCAAATCGTAAACTTGTGGAATCTGTGTCAGTTCGGTGTAGCTCGTGTAATTGATCCCATGGTCCTCGGCCCATTTTCCCACTGTATTATAATCGATACATATAATTCCTGTTACATACGGTCTGGCGTTCCCAACAACAAGGGCATCTCTGATATAAGGACTGAATTTTAGCCGCGCCTCAAGAAATTGCGGCGAGAATTTACGGCCGTCATTCAGGATCATAATGTCCTTGGACCGGTCAAAAACAACTAGATGGCCGTCGTCGTCGATGAATCCCGTATCACCCGAGTAAAGCCATCCATCTATGAGAGTTTTTGCCGTTTCCTCCGGTGACTTGTAATAACCGACAAAAACTGAGGGACTTTTTGACAGGATCTCGTCATTTTCCCCTATTTTTATTTCCGTATTAGGTATTGGTGTCCCGACCGTATCAAATTTTATATCACCGTCACGATGGACAACAGAAATACCCGCTATTTCAGTTTGTCCGTAAATTTGTTTCAGGTTAACCCCTATCGCATGAAAGAACCTGAAGTGGTCCGGTCCCATAGCAGCGCCACCTGTGTAAGCGTGTCGCACATGACTTAACCCTAGTTGATCTCTTACTTTGGAAAACATGGCCCATTCTGCCAGCGTCCACAAAATCTTCCAGTAAAACGGTATGGGCTTCTTTTCAAATTTTAATTCGGCGGTATGATATCCGATCTTCATTGCAAGGGTGTAAAGATTACGTTTTAGCCAAGTCGCATCAAGGTGCTTTACCTGGACGGTTCGAGTAAACTGTTCGTATAGTCTTGGTGGGGCGAACATGACGTGCGGGCCTATTTCTCTCACGTTGCTCTGGGAGGTTTCAGGCTCTTCAGGGAAGTTGATGGTATAACCGACCTGGAGACCGCAGGAGATCGACATCATCTGTTCCCCAATCCATGCGAAGGGCAAGTATGAAACGAAGTCGTCCTCAGGCTCACACGGGTCGACCCTCATAAGGTTCTGGCCCATTGTGAGCAGGTTGTAATGTGTCAGCAACGCGCCTTTAGGCAAAGATGTCGTTCCTGATGTGTAAAACAAAAGAGAAATGTCGTCGCCTTTTCCTTTTGAAACAAGACGATCAAAAAGGTCAGGCTCCTTGGCCATGCGTTCCCTGCCTAATCTCATGACTTCTTCAAGACTTATCAGCATGGGGTCGTCGTAATGACGCATACCCTTGGGATCATCCCAGATAATCTTCTTCAATTTTGGGCACTGATCCCGAATGGCCAGAGCTTTATCAACTTCTTCCTGACCTTCAGCCACATAGAATTTGGAATCCGAATGATCAACGATATATTTAACCTCGTCCATCAAACAGTCCTGAAACAGCCAAACCCCTACTCCGCCCCCGCACATTGCGGCCATTTCAGTCCAAAGGGCTTCCGGCCTGTTGTCACCGATCATGATTACTTTGTCATCTTTTTCGAGACCTAGAGACACCAGCCCGAGGGTTATCTGCCTTACATTGTCAAGGTACTGAGCCCATGTGACAGGTAGCCAAACGCCATATTCCTTTTCCCTCATAGCTACTTTGGCGTCTCCAAACTTTTTGGCCTGACGCAAAAAAAGCTTGGGCAAAGTCAGGTCTTTCGCTATTTCGATTTCGCCCTTGAAACCCCGTTCATCTGCGGCTGACATACAGATCCTCCACCTCGCCGAGATAGGCCTTAATGACTTCCGGGTTGTCCTGGATTTCCGCCGGTGTGCCATCCGCTATCTTGACCCCGAAATTCAGGGCCATAACACGATCCGACAGGTCCATGACGACTCCCATGTCATGCTCAACCAGAACACAAGTGATGTTCCATCGCTTGTCTTCATTTATATCTATAATAAAACGAGCCATATCCTCGACTTCTTCCAGGTTCAAACCCGCTAGAGGCTCGTCCAAAAGGATTAGCTCCGGTTTTACTGCTAGAGCCCTCGCCAATTCGATTCTCTTCTGAAGACCATACGGAAGCATTCCAGTAACTTCGTTACGCACCGCCTCAATCTCCAGGAGATCTATTATCTCTTCTTCAATAAATTTTCTCGTCTCGATTTCTTCCCGGGATGTTCGTCCCCAGTAAAGGCATGAACTTAACAATCCGGATTTAAGGTGCAAATGCCTACCGAGACGGATATTGTCGAGGACTGTCATGCCACCGAACAACTCTATCTTCTGAAATGTTCTCGACAACCCCATGGATGCTCGGCGATGGGGTGAATACTTGCTAATATCAGCGCCTTTGAAGAAAAGCTGGCCCTTCTTGGGATGATACAACCCATTGACGCAGTTCATCATGCACGTCTTACCGGCGCCATTGGGGCCTATGATCGAGAAAATCTCTCCCCTATGCACTTGAAAACTGACGTTTGTTAGAGCGGCCACCCCATGGAACGATAGAAATATGTTCTTCGCCTCAAGTATGACTTCCGACATTCAGTATCCCCTTTACATATCGCGTGAAAGAAATTGAGCGTCTTGGCGACGGAACAAACTGTTTTCGGTACCGATTAATTTACAAACACAGTACAGATTCCCGCCGATACTATTGGTCGGGATACCTACTCACAAGTGAGTCTATCACCTTACCAAAAATAGCTGTTACGATCAACTTATTGTTGACTCAACACTCGACGCGATGTTTCTCGACTAAAAACTAATCCTAAAGATTAAAGAGACCGGGAAAAGTCGTTCCCGTGGCTCTGAAACACAACCTAATTTTTGCAATTAATTATACGCGGAATTTGAGCCCCCAACGGTCCACAATCCGCTATATCGGAATCGGCAGCCACACCACTTAATTGATCGACGCCGAACGGCAGCAGACCGTCACAACCGGAAATGTTCATATGTATAGATTCTAGATTAAATTGATGAATCATTAATGACATGATCATGAATAATTGAGAGTTGAAAAGTCAAGACGAAAAATGTTATAGGATGAATGTTTTTGAATTTTATCCCGAACTTTCTTCCATTCAGAACGATCTTTACTCTTAGGCTGGGTTAAGTTTTCTTATCGATTTTATTCAGCCTATATCGGAGTCGTTGAAGTTTCGCAACTTGAACGAGTGATCCCGAAACGCTATTTAACGCGTTCACTATAATGAATCGACGATGTTTCAAATAGCTTGGTCGTGTCCGGAACGCAATTCAAAAAAAATTAGGATTCGCCAAAACCAAACCAAGTTCGCGTATGGAGTAATGGACACAAGCTTAACCGCTTACTAACCTTTAGGCTATTTGCTCTCCAGTTATCTATTTGTTGAAGGAGGAAAAACACATGACCGAAGAGAGCGCCCTTTTGAAAGAGTCACGTGATGGCGTGTTGATTTTAACAATCAATCGTCCCGACGCGTTAAACTGTTTCAACATGCCTCTCCTGGAGATTTTTCAATCAACGATAAACGCTATTGCCTTTGACCGCACAATTAAAGTGGTCATCATCACCGGTTCGACCGAAGGTAAGAACGCGTTCAGCGCCGGAGCCGACTTAAAAGAACGGGCAGGGATGTCCCAAGATGAGGTTCGATTCTATATTAAGACAATTCGCGACTTATTCACGTCAGTTGAAGAATTTCCAAAACCCGTGATCGCCGCGGTCAATGGATACGCTTTCGGCGGCGGTCTCGAATTGGCCCTAGCTTGCGACATCCGGATTGCAGCTACCACCGCAATCGTAGGGCTTACTGAAACTTCTCTTGCAGTGATTCCCGGAGCAGGGGGGACTCAGCGGTTACCGCGGATTGTTGGAGTGGCTAGAGCTAAAGAGATGATTTTCAGGGCACGTAGAATAACCGCGCAAGAAGGTCTTGATTACGGATTGTTCCTTGAAGCGCTGGAACCTGGCGCCTTGATGAGCCGAGCGCTCGAGATCGCGAATGAAATCGCTAAAAACGGGCCGGTCGCCTTGGCTCAGGCCAAATACGCGGTCAACAAAGGTATCGAAGTTAGTCTCCCTATGGGATTAGCAATAGAATCGAACGCGTACGCCGTGACTATTCCAACTAAAGATCGAATAGAGGGCCTCACTGCCTTCAGAGAAAAAAGGAAACCTGTATATAATGGTGAATAAGAGGGAGGATCACTAATGGGCGCTCACCAACTTAATTATCCGCAGAAAGTTCAGATTAACGACATCACGGTTCGTGACGGGTTCCAGCACGAAGAAATCTGGGTCCCAACCGAAGCTAAACTGTTCTATCTTGAAGAACTAATTCTTTGCGGAATAAAACACCTTGAAGTGACAAACCTGGGGAACCCTCTGTCTATGCCGCAGTTCAAGGACGCGGAAGAGTTGTTGAAAAAACTCAGAAATTCAAAAAAGCTCGCGCGCGCTGGTGTCAACTGGAACGACATCACGCTAACAGCCATTACGATCCGCGAAAAAGCAGTTGACAGGGCAATCTTGGGAAGAAAAGAAGGATGGGGACCGGATCGCATTTTGATGATGGTTTCGACTGATGAAGAACACCACTTCGCGAACTCCGGCGCCACACTCCCGGCATACTGGGATGAGGCTAAGCGTTGCATTGAAAAGGCAAAGGATGTCGGGATCAAGATGAATGGAACGGTTTCCACGATCTGGGGGTCTCCGATTTCCGGGCCTACGAAATTGGAAGACGCTGTTGAGTTTACCAAACGATGGTTGGAGATCGGCGCGTATGACATCGAACATGCTGATCATGATGGAAGCGCTCCTCCAAATCAGGTTTACAAGTATTTTTCGATGATTCTGGATGCCATTCCGGATAGAAAGTTGCACATCGCCCACTTCCATGTCACCCGCGGTTGGGGAACAGCAAACTGTCTGGCCGCGTTGCAGGCCGGCATTGAAATTTTTGAAGCTACCCTCGGCGGGCTTGGAGGACAACCAGCGAATTTTCTCGATCGCGTCCCTGTAACGGGAACCGGGTCATACTATTATAGAGACCCGAATGTGGTCGGCTTGCAGTGCATTGAAGATATGACGGTTATGATGGATGAAATGGGGATTGATACGGGTATTGACGTCGACAGATTGTTGGACCTTGGAAACATGATGGAAAAAACTATTGGTAGGCGGTTGAGATCAGAATCAATCCTGAATCGAAGAATCCCAAAAGAGCCTCGTCCGGAATACAAGAGGAAGGGCCTGACTGAATTGAAGAAGAAATTTGGTGAAGCTCCTGATCAGAAAATACCTACATCCTGGCCTGAAAAGGCAACTTACAAACCTCGGGAGGACTAAGATATGAAGCCTCTGTGGATTCCATCAGCGGAGAAAATTCAGAATTCCAACATGGTGCGCTTTATTAAAAAGGCAAATGAAAAATACACCCTTACGTTATCTAATTACCATGAACTCTACCAATGGTCAGTCGACTGTCGTGAAGACTTTTGGGAAACGGTTTGGGAGTTTGGCGGGGTAATAGCGTCCCAACCTTATGAAAAAGTCCTTGAAGATTCTCCTGAAATGATCGGAGCCAAATGGTTTCTTGGCGCCAAGCTGAACTTCGCGGAAAATCTTCTAAGATTTAGGGATGATAATGTGGCGCTCGTATTTAAGGGCGAGGGATTACCTGTTCGTAAGATGACTTACACCGAGTTGTATGACGCTGTCGCTCGTATGGCCGCTTCGTTGCGGGCTGCTGGTGTCACTGTGGGTGATCGAGTCGCGGGCTACGTGCCTAACATGAGCGAAACCATCATTGCTATGTTGGCCACCACCAGCATAGGCGCAATTTGGTCCTCGTGCTCCCCCGATTTTGGTATAAAGGGTGTCCTCGACCGCTTCGGACAGATCGAACCGAAAATACTCTTCACCGCTAATGGTTATTATTACAACGGAAAGAGTCACGATTGTCTGGAAAAAATCGCTGGTATTATCAGCGAACTTCCCAGCATCCAGCGAGTTGTTGTTATACCATATACGCAGGAAAATCCTGATTTAAGCATGGTCCCCAATACAATCCTATTCGGAGATTTCATGTCAAAAGAAAAGGGACTCACGATCGCGTTCGAGCAACTCCCGTTTGATCACCCTCTTTACATAATGTATTCGTCCGGGACCACCGGCTTGCCCAAATGCATGGTTCACGGAGCTGGTGGGACCCTGATTCAACATCTCAAAGAGCTTCTCTTGCACTGCGATCTGAGGCGTGAAGACAATATCTATTACTTTACAACCTGCGGATGGATGATGTGGAACTGGCTCGTGAGCGGTCTTGCCGTAGGCGCCACGGTAATTCTTTTCGATGGCTCGCCTTTCTATCCCGATCCTGGAGTGATCTTTAAGCTGGCCGAAGAAGAAAAAATGACGATTTTAGGAACCAGCGCCAGATACATATCCGGCATCGAAAAGGCTGGGCTAAAACCAAAAGAGCAGTACGATCTATCGTCCCTCAAATTAATGTGCTCGACGGGTTCCCCCCTTGCGGAAGAAAGCTTCCGTTATGTATACCGGGATGTCAAGGCCGATATCGATTTGGCCTCCATATCAGGAGGGACGGACATAATATCCTGCTTCGCCTTGGGTTGTCCGATACTGCCTGTTTATGAGGGCGAACTGCAGTGCCGAGGACTCGGGATGAAAATCCAGGCATTCGACGGTTATGGAAAGCCGCTCCTTGGACAGCAAGGAGAGCTGGTCTGTTCGGCTTCATTTCCATCCATGCCGATTTACTTCTGGAATGACCCTGATCTGAAGAAATATCGGTCCGCTTATTTTTCGGTTTTTCCAAACGTTTGGCATCACGGCGATTACGTAGAGATCACCGAACATGGGGGTGTCAAGATTTACGGCAGGTCGGACGCTACGCTGAATCCATCGGGAGTCAGAATCGGCACCGCGGAAATCTATAGGCAGGTTGAATCTCTGGATGAAATAGCTGACAGTATCGTAGTGGGCCAGGATTGGGACAATGATGTAAGAGTGTTGTTATTCGTAAAGACAGCCGCTGGGGTAGTCTTGGATGATGCGCTTAAGCAAAAAATAAAGAAAACTATTAGAGACAACACAACACCGAGGCACGTTCCGGCGCTTATACTGCCGATCGATGATATACCGGTAACCCTTAATGGAAAGAAAGTGGAGCTCGCAGTCCGCAATATCATCGAGGGAAAACCAGTAACCAATAAAGACGCGTTGGCCAACCCTGGGATCCTGGACCAATTCTTGAACTTTCCGGAACTTAAGAGTTAACCCAATTCGATTTCTCTTTGTCTCGAACTGAGCTTGTCGCGATTTTAATTGCCGCAGGCTCAGTTTTTCAACGGCAACATCTTGAAATATATCTAGGAAATTATGGTTTGCGCTGCCTCCTGAACGCCCAAGGGGGAACAGGATTAGGGTGAGACCACAACCCAACCTTACCTTTCCTGGCCGAATCTTCGAGACGGGCGAGTTCTTTTTCCTTGGGGGCATACCTCTTGTAATGCCATGCGAGTCCTGCCTTTACCAGTTCATGGTTGAGGGATTTTTCGCCAACATTAACCCAGGCCACCGTCCTACCGAATTGGTCTTGCTCAACCGGCCTCACTTCCACTTTTTTTCCGAAAACCAGATCGCTTGTGAATTGACGGGCGCGGTTTCCAAAATCCTGGCCCCTCTCAGGACAGTCTATCCCGTAAAGCCTTATTCTGAAAGGCTCCCTGTCTCGCAGCACCTCTATTGTGTCTCCGTCTAAAACCTTAATTACTCTTCCTGACCAAACCTCGCCCAACGCTGGTGATACACATAGGAGAAGTGACAAGAATACAAGGAACCCTTTCATCGCCAGCATCGTTCCTCCAGTTTCCCATAGGCCTGACCCATCCTGATTCCGTCATTGAGACCATCGACGGCCATGAAGTTACGACCCGACCAAAGGATCACATTTTCTCAGACTGTGGGATATCCCAAACGGAAATAATCTGACAACGTCCAGAGGGCGTCGTTTTCTGAGTCGAAATAAATTTCAGGTTCTTGGAGTGTAATTCAAGACCATGATAGTAATATCGTCTGACTGTTCCACATCGTTACGGAATTGATCTATTTGTTCCAACACCATTTCCGTAATTGATTTTGCATCCTGACGCCCAATCAGTCTTACTATTTCCATCAGTTTTTCTTCTGAAAATTCCCTGCCCTCACTGTTGAAAGCCTCTGTCACACCGTCCGTGTAAACCAGCAAGTGACCTTGGGGGTTAAGAGTGGTTGTTCCTGTTCTGAAATCAGCGGGATCAAAGATTCCAAGGATTGGGCCTCCTACAGCTTCAAGTAGTTGAACTTCCTTGTTTTCAGTCCAGATGAGGGGTGAGTTATGGCCCGCGTTAGCGTAAATCAACTCGCCGGTCTTCAGGTTCAAGATACCCAGAAAAACTGTAACGAACATGCATGAATCATTGTTCTTGAACAAAAGCGCATTGACCTTTTCGAGTGTCTTATCAATTGGTGTTTCCACGCCAACTGAGGCCTCAATCAAATACTTGGTCACAGCCATAAATAATGCGGCAGGGGTTCCCTTTCCGGAAACATCACCTACTGATATGCAAAGATGTTCGGAATCGAGCAGGAAAAAATCGAAGAAGTCGCCTCCTACTTCTTTAGCCGGTCGCATCATCGCATATATGTCAAAATCGTCTCGATCTGGGAAAGCAGGGAAACTCGTTCGCAGCATACTCTTTTGAATATCCGCCGCTATTCTCAGCTCGCTTTCAATTCGTTCTTTTCTGGCCGTAGCTTGGGTTAGGTCCTTCATGTATTTTTTCAAGGAGTTAACCATGCTCTCGAAAGCGCGTGAAAGTTGCCCAACTTCGTCCAACCGATTTTTTTCTACAAAATCGACGTCAAAATTTCCTTCCCCTATTTTACTGGTAACTGACACCATGCGTTTCAGAGGGGCCGTGACAGACCTCGCCACGATCAAACTTGACGTAAGAAGCAGAACGATTCCGGCAAATCCAATGATAAATAAAATCCTTTCCAGCAGATACGTCTGCGCAAACAACTCATCCTTCGGGATTACCACTCCTAATCGCCAGCCAAACGTGGGTAGAGAGGCAAATGCCAGGAAAGAATCCTTGCCGTTTAGGCTTTCACCGGCGTTATGGAATCCTTTCTCCTGATTCATGATTTCGAATGCTATAGTCTTAAGATGCGGGTCTTTTCCTCCCTCCGCCAAACTGAAGATCGTTTCTCGCATAATTAGTTCTTTTTGGGGCCAGACCATTAGGACCCCTTTGTTCGACAACAGGAAAGCATACCCGGTTTTTTCGAGCTTGATCTCAGAAACCATCTCGGTCAAACGATCCAACGAAACGTCGGCTGTAATTACCCCTCGTACCGTGTCGGGCTCTCCGCCTGCGCCTTGTCCGAAGAATGGACAAGAATACGTGATCATGAGCGTTTCCCCTCCACCTTCGTCAAAGTAGGGGGCGCTCCAAACCGGGGATTTTTCCTCAAACGGTTTCCTGAACCAATCTCTCTCGAAATAATCATAGGAATCCGCAAGCTGAACAGAAACTAATCCGTTACGTCCCTTGTAGAAGTAAGGGGCATACGCTTTAATCGTAGGGTCGAACTCAAAAGGAGCGAATGACACCGTAGAACCAAATATGTCTCTGTTTCTTTGAACAACGGCTATCAACAAATTATCAATGGACTTTCGGTCCCAGTTTCCTGTTTCAAGCGAGTATGCCAGGTTTCTCGTTGCCATGGCGATACTGGACAACTCATTAGCGATCCGACCTCCAACCATAGAAGCGACTCTCAATGCGTCACTTTCCGCGTCCAACACAATAAATGAGCGAGAAAAAATACCGGTAACACCCAGAACAAAGGCTAAGACCAGGGTCGTTGCGAGCAATACAACCATCATAACTTTGGCCTGTATACTTGACCGAAACCAATCAAGCATTGTTTGCTTTTCTCCTACGGGTAATTTTGTTACGGAAATGAAGGCATGCTACGAATGATCAAGTCCGCATTATAGAAATCCTAAGTTCACTTCAGTGCTTCGTCCAGGGAATCAAACGTAGGGACGATTTCGGAAAACTTACTTATTTCAAACACTTTTTTTACCAGGCCTCTTAAACAGCAGCACACTAATCTACCTTCGGCCGCTTTGGCCTTTTGAGCAATTATGAGGGTAGATCTTAATCCTGCGCTACTGACGTATTCCAGATCGGAACAATCGAAAACAATTCGTTTTGCTCCCTGTTCGATTTGCTTCTCAAGCTCTTTCTGAAAAGAAGGGGCGGACAAGGTGTCAAGAAGGGGCGGACAAGGTGTCCAGCCGCCCGCTAACCGATACAACCAATATGTCGTCTTCTTCCCTGAGTTTAACTTCCACTGAACCCTCCTGCAAACTCATACAAAATACCGTGCCTATCGCTTGCCTGTCTCCCAAAGTGTAAATCTTTTTAGTTTCTTGAGATCTTGGAATGATTCGGGTTGCTTTGAAGTTCCATAGACATCCATGGTTACGTTGTCTTTTTGAACTGTTATCATGACCCATCCCCAATGACTCTGTTTACTTTCGTCCCAGGGCCAGTTAACGGTAGCTCGCGGATTTTGAAGATGCCCATCGTACAAGATCTGGTTGCGCTTTGTGTCAGCTTCGGCTCCATTAAACTTGTATAGTTTCTGTGTCAATCCCCCTGCTATGACATGCCATACGCCATCGACCAACTGGATTTGAGTGTTGTGCTCATGACCACAGAAATAGGCCAAGACACCATGCTTTTTTAGCATATTCCAGAATCTGTCTCTTTCTTTTCTGCGATCAACTCCCGAATAATCGGAACAAGTGTACGTAGGGTCAAGAAATGGGAGCGAGTCCCATGTGTGCCCACCGCCGGGAAAAGCAGGCGGATGTGACGCAACAAAAAGCTTGAGCCCCTTTTCACGTGCGGCCCTTAAATCAGAGTCCAGCCATTGCATGGTCTCGTTGGAAAAAGAGTTGTTTTCGTACATTGTATAAGATGCAATCACAGCAAAGTGGCATCCATTCATATCAAATGAATATGTCAGACCAAGGTCGGATTTCGGTCCATTGTTCTCACCCAACATACCCCCTAACACTTCCTTGAATACCTGAAAGTTTTCATATGCCGGCAAATAGGCCGGACTATGCTGCCCACACTTAACATCACCCTTGGAAAGATCAAAAGTAGCGGCCTCGTGATTTCCTACCGTTACACGAATCGGAATGTCCTTGTCTGAAATGGGCTTCATTATGTTCCGCCATGCTGTAAGTTGAATTCTGTTGCACTCTGCGGTTGAGGAGGCATCTCTGGGAAAATAACCTGTCATCATATCACCGGGGAAAAGGATTAACCGGATTGGTGTCTTTTGATGGAGACACAGGACGTGATCTCTGATCAAGGGTAATGTTGTAGAAACCCCGGAATTATCGTCTGAACACGAGTTAGTGGTTAGATTGCCGCGGCTGTCCGAGAAAACAGCAAAATGGAACACATCGTCAGCGAAAGCTAACGTTGAGAAGACAACAATGACTAGAAACGATAGTAACGGGATTTTCACTTTATTCCTTTGATTATCTCCAATAGTGCTCTTGAATCTTGTCGAATATGGCTAAAGCATCTAATACAAATTCGGATATTGGAATTGGCCCGGAAAATGTAGAATTAATTTAGCAAAGGTCATTTGTAGATGGAAGCGTCAATTCAGATATTACGGCAGGATAGTCGGTATCCTTCAGGGTTCAGTCAACCCAGTGCAGTACATTCCGTATGACGGACCATCGTGGCATTTTCCGGTATGGGGTTTTACCTAGTATCCAATAGTCGAATTGCTGGGTCACCGCACCGGTGCTTTGTTGCAATGTGAGCCAGTGGTTCAGGTATTCTAATAAAGTATAATCCCCTTTCGCAATAGGGATGGGATAGGCGACATCATATACGAATAAGTACGGTTTTGGCACGGCCACTCCGAATTCCGGATACAACAGCGCCCATGCCTTACCGATCTTGTCTGTGGTCAACAGGGCATCGGCAATGTCGGCCCTAAGAAAAAAATCCTTGATACTGTGAAGTTCCACCAGCTCCACATTGGGGAGGTAGCTACGAAGGAGGCGGAGGTCTTCTGTGCTGTTGGCCTGTGTAACCGCTACGCGCAGTCCCGTTATTGCGGCGATGTCCGCCCGCGTCTGAAACTCCTTCTTTCGGTAGTCCTTAACGATTAGGGCTGACTTCATCTCCATATAGGGACGGGTAAAATTTATTTTGCCAAGATCATCCACCCTGATGGGTATGGCTGACATGACTATGTCACAGATACCAGCATCGAGATACTCCTGGAGCTTGCCCCGTTGAACAGGAATGAACTCTAGGGATACGCCCATGTCTCGAGCCAAACGGTGGGCAAAATAGATGTCATAGCCCACGAGATCATTTTTTGAATTGAAAAAGGCAAACGGCAGAGCTTCCGCATTGTATCCGACCCTTAGAATCCCCTTGTCCTTGATTTGCTTGAGCAGGTCATGCTCTGTCCCTATCGGGGCAGGAAAAGCCCCCGTCAAGTCGGGAGGATGAACTAGGATCTTGGCCGGAGATTGGTCCGTGATCTCCATTCCCAATAGCACCGCATCTTCGTGGTACGTATCATGCACTAAGTAATTAAGGCCGAACCGAGCCACCACGATCAACAGTGTCACCAGTAAGACCGTTCCGGCGAGCACCAAGGTCAGTCTCCGTGCGTTGAAGATAGCTTTATGCAAGAGTAGGAAGGTGATGATAATAGTTAGGGCCTGCATACTCATCGTCTGAAGCAGAACCTTGAACTTGCGGGTCACCACATCGGCCATGATATACAGATCGAAATAGACTCCAGGCAATTTCATGTAGTCCAAGAGGAACGGAATCCCGACCTTGGGAGACCCGAACAGGCTCATTACCCCCGATAGCGCCAGTTCAAAATATTCCCCGATACTAAAAGTGCGATTAACATACCAGGCAACGAAAACTATGAAGAGGATTTCAATTAGCTTGCCGACACTGGGAAAGCTGTACGCGAGAGGCAGCACGCTATCGATCATGTTTCCGGTTTTTTCTTCTTTTGGGATAACCTTGGCGAATAATTCCTTGGATTTGTCCGCAATGACCGCCAATACAACGAAGTTGTTACCGGTGGCGAAACCTAACACCAAAGCCTCTTTGGAATAATTGAGAATATCCCGGAAGGTGAAAGATGTGAAACAGGTCACAATCATCGGCAGTATCCAAAAAGTTAAAACCAGGCTGGCCAGGATATAGCAAACAAAGTAGACCTGAAGACGCTGAAGCTGCTCAACGGAAAAGGTCCCCACCGCTGTTGCAGTGAGCGCAAAAACCCCGATCGGCGCGACTTTTATTACCATCTTTGTCATGTGGGAAAGGGCTCGTGCCAGAACCGACAGCATGTTCATGAAAGGCCCCTTGTTTTCGATGCTAAGGAGCGCTACACCAAGAAACACGCTGAAGACCACGATAGCAGGAACTAGGGCGTCGGATAGGGCATCAAATATATTAGCGGGAATATAATAATCGAGAAGGTTGGTGGCTTCCATAGCAGGCGTTTCGGAGACACTGAAAAAAGAGGAACTCGGGACAACGGGAAAGGCAAAGCTGAAGGCGAAGATCACGATTAGCCCCACAACCCAGAAAGACCCCAACACTATGGAACCCTTCCCGGCCATCAACTTGGCTTCCACCGAGGACAGTGACCCGATACCATGGATCAACGTCACCACCATATAAGGGAGTACCCCCATTTGCAGCAGCTTGAGGAAGGCTGTGCCGACGAATTTCAGCGGACGACAAAGTTCCCCAAAAAAAAGGCCAAAAACAACCCCTAAGCCAAGGCCGACAAAAATCCAGGCGGAGAGGCTGAGACGGAAAAGTCGTCCGGCCATATCACAACTCCGGGAGGTATCGTTTCTCTACTATGACACCATTCTCGTCTGTTAAGATTGCCTGGTAGACTTTCTTATTCGATGAGTCCTTAGACCTTGTTGCAATCCCTCGATAGGGTAGCCCGGCTGGAGCGTGAAATCGCTTGTCCCCGAGAGCTACATAACAGGAAGCCACACCTGATATCATACCCTCGCTTCTGTCCAGATGGAACTCTACCGGCATATTTAAATCCGGTGTGACCTTGCTTTCATCGACCTCCGCCTGGAACTCTGCCTTCAGGCCCTCTTTATCCCAGGCGAAGGTCACCCAGGCGTAAGTTTGTTCGATACCGTTCACCAAAGCTTTGTAATTGTAACGCATGGTACCGGACCCTGCCACGGTATTCGTCTTGACTTCCGCGTCCTTGTTTTGACGCAATTTACCCAGCGTGGTGGCATAGTAACCGAAGGTGAATCCGCCCAAGCGTAGCACTGGGACAGTGTCGTCGTCGAATCGTGAGAAATCTCCCCGCACCTCAGCGGTAATGCCGAATTTCCAAGTTATTGCGGGCACATTCCCTGCGTACCCATCTGAAGTCTCCTGATAGGTTTGGGAGAAACCAAGGGTCCCTGACCGTTCCGACTTCGAGACCACCTGGAATGAATCACCAAATAGTAGGCGCTGAGGGATGTCCCGAAAGGAAGAAACCTTACCATTCGAAGAGAAATCAATGAGCCATACTCGGTCATACGTTTCATGGGGCCACACGACTTGCCTGATATTAGGCACGCCAAGGGCTTTGGCGATTGGCACAATGTCGAGGTGCTGTGCGCAGATCAAAACTGATTTGGAGTCCCATTCACTGCTACCTTGCAGCCACTCGACCAGCTTTGCCACCTCACCGTAAGCAAAGCGGTTAATCACCTTCCGTCCCAACACTTGCGCCAGGGGTTCCACTGTTTCTTCACACCTGACCGATCTTTTTTTCTGACCGGGCTGTTGGGCAATGATGGCGGCAGGAACACCATATTCCAGGACCCGTGGATCGGTTTGGAAAAACTGACTTAATGCCTTGGCCCTAGTGAGTCCCCAATTGTTGAGGTGAATTTTTTGGCGATCTTCATATTTCTCAGCGTGTCGGATAATCATAACCTGGGCCGGCATGGCGTGAACATTGATGGCAAATCCCAAATACCATACCAGAAAGATGGTGATAATCTGTATTGTTCTCATCCGTACATGCCATTCGGACATACCTCACCTCGTCCCGACTACCGCTAAACATTCCCAACAGCGTTCCGTCTTGGATTATCTGAATTTTTGTATAAGCCTAAGCACACAATGGTCCGATGGACGGTTTACATGAAGCGACTGATTCTCTCATTCTTTTCAAGTTTATCCGGCCGTATTCTTCACGTCAACTAATGATTTCCGCTGTTTCATTATTGCAAAGTCAACATTCCGGGACACCCAGTATCAAAGACAAGGACTGTATGGAGAAATTTCTGATGTCAGACGCCTTATGAATACGCCTAAAGTCCCATAACGGGTGAGACAAAGATGTATTCCATTGACAAATGCGGGCAAATTGAAGGATGCGCTCACAAAGAACAACGTCGTGTATACCCCCTCACTATGGAAGGTCTTGCTGGCTAATTAAGGGGAAACTTCGGTCCCTGTTCATAAAGGAAGAAGACCCGGCCTGTCACGTAGTCTGTGAATCGTGCGAGGTCTATCAGTGGCACTTGGCGCTTCTACAAAGAAGGCCGAATCATTATGAGAATCAACCTATCCCGCCTGTTCATGGAACAGGGTGTTTGGATTATCAAACCCTGTCAACTACAGAAACGAAATCGCCAAGCTAGGAAAGCCTAGCTTGGCGATGTTAATAAGCATTTTTGGTGGAGCTGGACGGGATCGAACCGACGACCTCTTGAATGCCATTCAAGCGCTCTCCCAACTGAGCTACAGCCCCACGATCCTTGTATTTATATGTCACTCAACAAATCGATGTCAAGCACATTATCAACCATCAATATTCAATGTAAAACCAATCACCTCGGATGGATCACTTGTTCTTAGTAGGCGTAACGGTGGATCACTCTTTATTTCACCTTCTTTGACCCGATGCATGACATCCTCTATGTCTTCTACCTTCATCGTGGGCTTGGTTTTCAGATCTTCAAGCTCGGCTATCTTCCGAAGCGATAAGAATATATAGAGCATGTCTCCGGCGTTTTTCGGGTTATACGCGAACCCGGTCTTTCCTATTGGGATCATAACCGGATCATACGCTGTCACCTTCTCGGAATCCCTCATCAAAGGCTCGGGATTTTTGTTTCTCTTACCCTTTTTAAGTTGGGCGGGGTACAACATAGCCACACCCTTGACTCCTTTTCTGAATACATACAGGTTCCCGTTCACATTTGTCTCGAATCTGAGTTTGTATTCATCGCCTTTCTTAAACGGCGTCCCATAATTCTGAGGCTCTGAAAAGGCCTTCACTCCCTTGGCCTTGAGCATGATCTGGCTCTTTACCCCAATAATGGGATAAGGAATTACAATCTTTTCTCCAGAGCTTATGCTGTTGGGAGATGACAACTTGTTGTATGTCGCCAGTCCACCCGCCAGAGAGGGATTGCCCATCATGGTCTCTGCTATGCTGTCCAGAGTCTCGCCCTCTTTTACTGTGACAGTCATTGTTTCCGGGTCATTGCCGTCTTTCTTGGGGCTTTGAAGCTCCGACCAAGGGAAACTCTTGAAATACTCACCCTTCATGGTCAGAGGCGGCTTGACTTCTTCAATTGGAGGCAAAGGAGGAGGTTCATCCTTCTTTTGGAAGTAGGCGCACCCCGAAAAAAGTACAAAAATAGTGAGAATTGAGAACAACGAGAGGAATCGGCTCATAAGAACCTCCTGAAAAAAGGTGACCAACTTCAAAATTTATCTCGGTTCAGGGACCGAGGGTCTGTCCGGCCTCGTAACCTGGGCCCCTAATCGTGGAGACGCTGGCGCTACGCCTTCCTGAGGGGTTCGCCACTTTGATATCAATGCGTTGACCTGGTTTCTGGTTTCCTGCGGGACATACGCCAAGAGCTTGTAAGTCATACCCTCAATAGGAACCGCCAATACGGATGACTTTACGGCCTGCCATTCGGGGGCCGAGATTAAGACTGCCTGCACAGATGCCGCTGCGATCAGAAAACCGGTAGCAACTCCCATGCCCGCGCCCAAGATCCTATCCAGCCATCCGAGACGCGTAAAATCCAAGATCGCTTCTAGCGCACGCCTTATGACAACAAAAATGACCTGCGCTAAAACAAAAACAAGGACCATTGAAATTATAATCGAGATCTGAGGATTAAGTGACGATATTTTAGTAAGTTGACTCTGAACCAAAGGATAATAGTTGGTTGCGGCCCAAACACCGACAGCCAGCCCTGTCAGGGCTGTTAGAGATCTAACGAACCCCTTCCAAAAACCAAGGATGAAGGTTATCAATATGGTAACGAGAATAAATATATCTATGGGATTGCCGGCTTCGATAAAACTCATATACTCACTCACGAGGATGAACACATGTATCCGAAGTTTCTTCTATTATGATATCAATAATTTGTCAATAATAATTAATCTATTTTATAGTAACACCTCATTTTTTAGATTAGTGAACTGGTAATTAAAAGAGGGACCTTCATAATCCTGATTACCGTCCCGGACGTGTATCAGTCAAAGAATTGCCGGACGCCTTTTCTGTTGTCCGGTCGGAATCCGGGCCCGACTCGTCGGCGTTGCCGCCATTCTTCTCAGTTAAGACACTAATTTTTTGATTGATTATTTCCCGAGTTTTTTCCTGATCAGTCAGGCTCAGCGCTTTCTTGTAGTCTTCAACGGCGTTTGAATTATTACTCCTGGCCACGTATATAAGAGCCCGATTCTCGTAAAATGACGCATTGGTAGGATCGATTGAAATGGCTTTTGTGTAATCATCGAAAGCCCTGTCAACGTCGCCATTTTCATGGAACAGGAGTCCTCGATTATTGTAACATATAGCATCATTAGGATTCATTGAAATGGCGTTTTGATAGTCTTCCAAAGCCTTGTCGGCCTTCTTAAGCCTGTAATAAGTGTCCCCGCGAACCCTAAAAATTTCGGCCTTGGCCGGATCAATCTCCAGAGCGCGATTGAAATCTTCAAGAGCCTTTTGATACTGCCCCAACTTGTAAAAAGTCAAACCTCGATCCCGGAGTATTTGGACGTTTCTAGGGTCCAATTTCAGTCCTGTGGTCCATAAAGCCAAAGCCTGCTTCGCGTTTCCGAGACGGTAATTTTCGAGACCCTGGGTATAAAGCTCTAAAACATAAGATGATCTTAGCCGATCTATTCTCTTGTCAATGTCTTCCGAGCCACCTCTTTTCGCGAGCATGTCTCTCAATTTCAAGTAAGTATCGAGAGCCTTCTCATAATCTTTTTTAGCTTCATACACTTCGCCAAGGGCTTTTTGAGCGACAGCGCTGCTTTTGTTTATAGCCACGGCTTCTCTAAGATTCTTGATGGCCTTGTCGAAATCGCCCTTTTCCTTGTAAACCAGGCCGAGTGTTGCAAAAACGACGGGGTCCTTTTTTCGTTGGCGAGCAGCGGTTTCCAGGTCCTCTAGAGCCGGGTCGTAGTCACCTTTTCGATAACGAGCTATTCCACGATTTACTTGGGCCGCAAGATAGTCCGGTTTGATCTCGAGAGCGCGACTGTAATCCTGGATTGCCTTTTCATAGTCACCTTTTCGCTTGTACGCTACACCTCGATTATTGTACGCGTAGACATCAACAGGATCCAATTTTATCGCTCTGGAGAAGAGATTGATCGCATCATCGAGCTTATCCTGAGCAAGAGCATCAACCCCCTGGTTGTATGACTCAACAGCTTCCTCCTGCGCATAGGCGCCTCCACAAACACAAAATACGCCAATTATAATCAACAAATACAGTGCCTTCATCATGCCTTTTAAAAACCTCTTGAATTATGTTAATTACCCGAATTGCCCTGCGAATGGTGTGCCCAGAGATTCAGTGGGCTAGCATCATGTCAGCTCACTTTTAACATTAATAATGACACAATAGTGTCGTTAAAACAACATTATATGTTATTCATATTACCCTTATAATAATATTTCTTCTTAAGGCTCAACAATACATCTTTTTACTTGACAACTTATAAAACCAGTGTTAAAGCCGCATGTCATTCAAGCTCGATAATGGGCTGAATTAAAACGCCTTCATTTTGGACTGATAATTAAACAGCTACTTGAAGGGCGTTAAAAAAGGAGGATCAGGTATGGCGCTAAGAGTTGTCGCTATCTTTGCGTTTCTCACCACACTCTTACTCTCAGTCTCAATAATTCCCGGAATCGCAGGCGGTCCCCCGGCGGAGATCGGTCCATTCTGCGCCCCCGCCCCACAGCCCTGCGCACCACCCACTTGCGGCCCAACGGGTCCGCCATCACCTTTCGGCATCTGCGGGGCCATACTTGGCGCCTGCACAAATATCTGCGGAACCGTTATCGGAATTCCTTCCGCTGTAATGGCCGGGATTTTAGCTCCGGCCCCAAGACGCCCGTTGTTTCGATCTAATTATTGCGCTCCAGCCCCATGCGGTCCGCCACCTTGTCCACCACCGACCTGCGGTCCGGTCATGCCATGCGGGCCACCTATGTGCGCTCCCCCGGCGTGTGTTCCAACTGGGATAACAAAATGCAAACCTCCACGACAATCTTACATGAGGTACGGGGCCGTACCTAACCCCTCATTGTCACCATATCCCATGATGATGGTAATGCCCGCTACGGCTCTGCGTGATCTGAAACAAGACCTGCCAGGGGGCTTAAAGATTGTAGCAAGCCTCATGGAGATTCCATTGAACATGATTTCCGGTAGCCTTGTCTCACCCAGACCCGGCGCCATGATCGGCTCACTGGCAAGTTCTCGAGAAGTGCAGCCGTCATTGACCGGCCAGTACTGGTAGACCGTACGAGCGACAACTCGCATCCAGGTAGCGAGCGCAAGAGTCTCGAATTGGGCTTAGCGAAGCAACACTTGGCCCAAGAGTAAACAGCGGGAACTTTTTAGGAACCAACTATTTCGTGCAATAAATCATAACAAATTCTTCATAACCCCCTATGGGGGCCCGGCCAGGCCTCCATTAACCAAACCAAGTTTTTTTCCTCCTTATCCTTAGGGGACGATTATCGTCCCCATTTTTTTCAGCCCACTTGACTAATGTTCTTTTCGTGAGGGAGATATCTTTACCGACATCAATCAGGATCGAAAAGAGTTGTTTTTTTACACATCCTTTCATAGAATCTTGACGAATCTAGAATTAAATTCCAGTGTTGTTTCACTCAAGAGATTTTGACCTTTCCGAGGGGGCCTTGAATGAGCTTAGAACACGGTAGGGGAGAAAACCTTTTGGAACCTGATTCCTTACACCCAAATAGCGACTTGTCTTCCGGAAATTTGAGCAGATCCGATGTTCGTGGGCCATCAAGAGTAAACTCTGAGGATCATGTCGCCTACAAAGTCCTTTACGAAGAGGCCAAGAAAGCGACAGAACTCTATTCAACCCTGCTTAACGCCACGACGGACGCAATAGTTGTTTATGACATGGAGGGTCGAGCCCAGTATGTGAATACCGGTTTCACGGAAATCTTCGGCTGGACTCTGGAAGAAGTCCGGGGGAAACGTATCCCCAATATGCCGGACTCTGAAAAAGAAGCTACTATGGCCATAATTGAAAGGGTTGTTCTATTTGGTGAGCGCTGCGTCGGTTTCGAAACCAAAAGAACCACCAAGGACGGACGACTCCTTGACGTGAGCATCAGCGCATCGTGCTACCGCGACAAAAATAGCGTTATTGCAGGCATGATGGTCATCTTGCGTGACATTACTGAGAGCAAAACCACTGAACGGGAACGCCAGGTCATGTCCGAACGTTTGGAACTTGCCTTGCGCGGGGCCGATCTCGGTCTTTGGGATTGGAATATCAAGACCGGCAAGTTTACACTGAGCGAGCACTCGGCTCAAATGGTCGGCTATAGACTTCAAGAATTAGGGCCATCTGTAGAGAGATGGAGAAGTCTGATACATCCCGATGACCTGAGACATGTTATTAAAACTGTGAACTACCATTTGAACGGACTTACTCCAGGGTTCAAAAACGAGTACAGGATGCTTTCCAAGTCTGGGGAATGGATATGGATTCTCGAGCGTGGAAAGGTAATGGAATTCGATGAAGATGACTACCCATTCAGAGCTGCCGGCACATTTCATGATGTTACAGATAGAAAGATTTCTGAAGTCGTTGTTAAGCAGTCTGAGGCTAATTACCGCGCGATATTCAACGCTGTCGGGGATGCAATATTTATCCACGATATTGAGACAGGCGCGATTTTGGACGTTAACGACAGATTCACCAAACTTTATGGGTACACGAAAGAGGAGGCTCTCAAATTAGCTGTTACGTCTGTTAGCGTAGGAGAGGAAGGCTACACGCAGGAAAAGGCCATAGAACGTGTGAGAAAGGCGGCGGCTGGCCAGCCACAATCCTTTGAATGGAGAGCCAAGACCAAAGATGGCCGTCACATGTGGGTAGAAGTTAATTTGCGCCGTGTGGCATTGGAAGGCCAGGACCGAATCCTGGCCCTTGTGAGGGATATCACAGACAAGAAAAAGGCGGAAGAACTTCTCTTGCAGAGTGAGTTGTTGGAGGCGGTAGCTGAACTCGCAACAGGAGTGGCCCATAATTTCAACAACCTGTTGCAGAAGATTCTTGTCAGCGGTCAATCTGCTTTACTCAAACTTAACCAAGGGGATTCAAAAACAGCGCGTTCTCTCCTAACCGAAATCATTGAGAGTTCCAAGGATGGATCTGAGACGGTTAAGCGACTTCAGAGCTTTGCCCAATTACGTTCTGACGTTACAGAAGAGACTGACAAGGTTTTCGATCTTACTGCGACAGTGCGGGACGCCCTGGAGATGAGTGAACTTTTATGGCGAACTATTGCGGCCAAAAACGGCGTTTCCATTTCGGTTGAAGCGGACCTTAACGAAAGCTTGATGATCTTGGGAAGATCTAATGATCTCTTCGAAGTAACATTGAATCTATTACGAAATGCTATTGAAGCGATTTCTCTCGGTGGTGTCGTCAGAGTAAGAACTTTTTCTCAGGATAGCCACGCGATCCTTGAGGTAGAGGATGATGGAATCGGGATTTCTGCTGAAGATCTGCCTAAGATTTTTGATCCTTTCTTTACAACGAAAGGATTCCAGAGCACTGGGATGGGCTTAGCAGGCGCGTATGGAATTGTCTCAAGTCATGGAGGTTCAATCTCTGTCCAAACCGAAACGAATCTAGGATCTAAATTCCAGGTTTCTCTTCCTTTTGCATCTACTCAAACCCAGGACGACTCGGGTCAATGTCTAGAGTCTGAAACAGATTCGTGTCTAAGTTTTCTCGTGATCGACGATGACGAAATGTTACTTAAACTTTTTGAAGAAGCCTTACAATCATTAGGGCAAAATGTCAGGATAGCTTGTTCAGGGTCGGTAGCGCTGGAGATCCTTGAATCAGAAGATTTCGATGTCATAACATGTGATCTCGGGATGCCCCACATGAATGGTTGGGAAGTAGGCAAGAGAATTAGGGCTATGTTTGAAAATACAGGAAAACCCAAACCGCCTTTTATACTGCTTACCGGTTGGGGAGGACAAACTTCCGAACAGGACAAGATTATCGAGTCAGACGTGGCCGCTGTCATTGAGAAACCTATCGATATCATCGAGCTAATCAATCGAGCGACCAACATTGTGAAACACGCGCGTACATCCTGAGCGCCTGTTTGGCGCCTAAGTCCCCGGCGCTATTCTTGCCGTCTCGTAGGCTTGAAGTCCTGCGGGAGGTTAATCTTCCGGATGAATTACAACTTCTTATCCAATTTGGATTTGAGCAACTCGCCAAAAGTTCCGAACGATTTCTTTGTACGCCCCGATTTGAGGTAGTCCTGAACCTGATTCCGCTCATCAGTCTCTTCCAATGCCTTCAAACTAAGAGCAATCTTTTTGGTTTCAGGATCTACGGAAATTACCTTCACCGTAATAGCAGCCCCGACAGGATATTTTTTTCTTAGCTCTCGGACGCTAAGATCGGCAATTTCTGCGGTTCTCAACAACCCTGTTTTGCCACTGGGCAGATTGATGAAAAGACCATAATCCTTAATCGACTGGATTTCTCCTGTAACTACTGTTCCCTCTGTTACTTCTTGCGGCTCTTCATCGGAACTTATACCCTCGACATCCCGCATGAGTTCAAGCCCGAGCCTCTTCTCCTCCTGATTAACCGAAATGACTCGGACTTTTACCGAGTCTCCCGGATTCAGGACTTCTCGAGGGTGATTGATTCTGCGTCCCATCCCGAAGTTCGATATGTGAACGAGGCCCTCAATTCCTGGTTCTAATTCCACAAACGCGCCAAAGTTCGCGAGCCGAGTCACCATTCCGGTAGTTTCAAAACTTTCAAAGAAACGATGTGACACTGAATCCCACGGATTATCCTGGACCTGCTTGAGACTCAGCCCAATGCGTGATTTTTCCCAATCCAACCCCATGATTTTGACCGAAACCTCATCACCAACAGACAGAACATCTGAAGCGGATTCAGTCCGACTCCATGCAAGTTCAGACATCGGGATCAACCCTTCCGGGCCTCCTATATCGACGAATGCCCCAAATGGAGCCAACTTCCGGACCACTCCCCGGACTATCTCACCCTCACGAAGAGTCTGTTTGAGTTCCTCTATCTTCTTCTGGCGTTCCTCTTCAAGCGCATCTCTTCTCGAAAGAACTATGTTACGGCCTCTTTCCGAGAATTCCGTTATTCGGAAAAAGAACTTTTTACCGATGTAGTCGTCAGGTAATCCACCCGAAAAACGATCCATTTGCGAATATGGGCAAAAGGCCGGCTGGCCGAATACCGTAACACTGTAGCCGCCTTTTCTTTCCTCGGTTACGAGTCCTTCTACAGGCGCTCCGCTTGTGTATGCGCCTCTCATCGCATCTTCAGACGCGGCCTGTGTCATTTTTACACTGAGCAGAACATCTCCGTCACGCTGAGCGATAACATACGCCGTAATCGGGTCCCCAATCTTAAGGGCAAACTCCCTGTTGGAGTTCAGAAGCTCCTCTTTCGAGATTGCGCCCTCGGACTTGCCGCCTATATCGATGAAAACCCACTCGTCACCGATTGAAACTATATTCCCTCTGATCTTGTTGTCTGTCCCGACAGACCCCAGATCAGCTCGATTAGACGCCTCAAAGAGTGTCGCGAAATCTTCCTCCTGGTCCTCGTGCCCATTAATTGCAGTTAATTCCGGATCTTTTGTTTGAGCCATTTGAGTGCAAAAGCCTTTCGAAAAATCGTATAGCGTGAATATTTACCCTTTTTTGCTCATGCTTGCAAGCACGTCAAGAGTTTGCTATGTTTGCTTATACTCTTACCGATTATTCCGGGCTATTTTCCAAAACTATAGTCGCGTTAACCAAATTAGCAGTTAGCGGTCTTTTTAGCTTTTCACACCGAATGGTCATTTGTGAAAACGGTCCGGTTTTATTCACCTTACTCTTTAAGAAAAATGAGGCGCTCATGCCGTTTCTCAGAAGAAATGAAATAGGTTGGAATGAGAGGTTCCGCCGTTGCGTTTACTTTTTCTTGCGTGATGAACTTGACGGACTCCTGATTTCAGAAGGACTGATCAAATCATATAAAGCGTTCAAGGATTCCGGCGAAGAATATCCTTTTGTAGAGATGCGTGAACTTAAGCCACGTGCAAGAATCGTCGGGCAAGAATGCGCAAAACATTCCCATTTCATACTGATCTTCAACGAAGGCACAATCCCCAGTAACGCCAAAATTCATATAAGATTTTTTGACTCCAACAAAGTAACCAAAGAGAACCTCTTCAATCTGGCTATCTATGATCTCAAGGAATTGTTTAACCAGAAGATGCGTTTCTTTGAAGACACAGCGTTCCCTCTCTTGCTTAAAGACCTCCTAAAATCAGATTACGCAGTTATGATTCAACAGGATCCGACTATCAAGACAAGGTACAGGTATGGACTCACTCATTTTCACGTAAGGATCGATTGGCCGGTAGCTCAGGCAGCCGAGGACCTCGGAAAATATCTCCGATATGTCTCAAAGGAACTTTATGAAAAGGGAGAAAAGACTGCGGAACTGATTCAGCAAAAACTGTATGAATATTATGGCTTTCACCACTCAGTCGGAGGGCGTCGTACGGCCGCTCTGGTAGCGGCGCGTTTTCTCGCGAGATTTGATTTCATACCAACGGTCTATATTTGCTCATCAGAATCCAGGACACTGTACAGGCTCGCCGAGCAGGGGATTTCCAAGTATGTTTTAATCAAATTGAGTAGTGAGGAGATAAGGGACCTCGCTGCGGAAGTCCGAATGGATCAGAAGGATTTCGTGAATTCATATCTAATTGATAGAACAAATGATCATGGTGTGGGTATCCTGTTAGTGACCTACGATTATAATGAACATTCGATCCCGCCCGCAGACGGAAAACTCAGAGAGCTGAATGCTGATTATCAGTGGCTTAACGTGGATCTACAATTGCTGGTCCCCCCACCTTCGAAAGGCGATGTGAGACCGATCCATCTGTCGCGCGTCTACACTTAATACGGATTGGCTATAAATAGTGATATTGTCTGGTAACATTTCACGTTTCAGC
>JAPLJJ010000120.1 GCA_026388665.1 Deltaproteobacteria bacterium | reverse complement strand
GTTGATGAATAAGGGTCTAAGTCTCTCAGCAACAGGTCTAAGGCTTTTAGGGAAAGTTTATCAGGATCATAGCCGCACCGGGAAGATATTATGAAAATAGAATCAGAGAAACAACGAGGCGGATCGTAAGGACAGTCTTGTATGGAAACCAAATTATCCTGACAATACGGAGGCGTTACAAAAACCATTTTCTGTATAGCGTTTTTCAAAAGTGTTTGTTCTGCAACTTCTTCTACAAAATGCTTCTCAACAACAGTAAGGGCCTGAAAAAAAATCCCTAGCATGGCCTGTGGGTACGAATCTCTTTCACTGGTTTGATTCAATTGTTCATGTTGAGGCCATATAGCGGAGGAATCAGCAGGCGAGACACAAACAACCGCCAAGAGGCCCCATAAGATTGCGGAATATAAAAATCCCAGAAGAACAATCCTGTTTCCATAACTTGCTAGCGAGAAAAAATAGGAATGACTGGTCAATAAAGCGCCTCGGGCTGTGTTTATATTTGTTACATTGATCCTGATGATTGGAGGCCGGGCTCAGGAGATACACCTTTCAACGAAAAACTAATTTCCAGAATATGCTCAGTTTCAGGTCTGACGCAATATGAAGTGCAACGTCGTACACCCGGGACCCAAATTATTTCGTTTTCCTTAACAACCAAGGGCAAATCTCTTCGAAGTCTTCTTGGGGTCTTGGTGTCGATAAACAATTTCTTAATCTTTACGGGCTTATTTTGTCCCCAGGGTATAATGCGATCACCTGCCTGAAAAGGCCTAAGGCAAAATGGAAAGCATATGAGATCCGCATCAAAATATACCTTGTCCAAATTTGTCTTAAGGGACAATCCTGAAAAAGGCCGATTAAATACTGAAAATTCAAGAACCAAATTCGAATCTGGTATTTCAACTACGCCAGGTTCAGAAATATCCAGACAGTAACCATCGATGCTCTGTTCTTTAGAGCTGGTAATACTAGCGGTTCCATAATCTTTAGTGAATAACAACCCATACGGCAGGGTTAAACGAAAAAACGGCTTTGATACTCTCAGAGCGCTGAGAATAGAATCTACATGGAACCTCGTCCATCTGGTGTGAGGACCAGAAAGAGAAAATAAAATAGATCGCACAATTCTAGACGAAATAGTATCAGGCAATGCATTAATTCGTTTCACATCTACTTGGAAAAGGTCTTCAATTTTAGATACAACACTTAAGTAAAGCTCATTTGCCATCGAGTTCAAGTATTGTTCATCCTTTTGTATCAATTCAATTGTTCTTAACGTGGGGTTTTTGAAATTTGGAAACTTCTCACGGATGGCAGGCACAATCCGATTTCGAATAAAATTTCTTTCTGTGTCCAGCGACAGGTTTGTTTTATCAATTACGTATCCGTGCTCTGTACAAGCGAGAAACTCCATTATTTGTAACCGGCTAAGAGTCAGTATTGGGCGGATTATATTGCCTCGTTTGAAAGGGATGGAGCACAAGCCCGTTAGTGACGATCCTTGAAAGATTCTAAGCAAGAAAGTTTCTACAACATCGTCTGCATTATGCGCCGTCGCTATTTTATTTGCGCGATATCCAACTCGAGCTGTTTCCAAAAAATCATAACGGGCGATTCGACCTGCTTCCTCAAGGCTAATTTTCTTCTGTTGAGCGATTCCAGGAACATTTATTTTTTCACCAACAAACTCAATGCCTAGCGATTTTGCAAGATTTTTCACAAACTCAAGATCCTGTTCGGATTCTTTTCTGATGGAATGATCCAAATGAGCAATTACAAACCAGCATGAGAATTCTTCCTTTAACTGGATCATCATATGAGCCAGGGCCACGGAATCCGGTCCGCCTGAAATAGCCAGGACCACTCCATTTCCCTTTTCGACCATTTTATGGGTAAGCAGAGTTTGCCTGACCAGATCCAACCAACTGTTTTTACACGACAAGTCTTCCATGAGACTAATCCGGGGGATTGCTGGAATCGTAAGTTTGCGAGAACTCTTTTACAATATCCGTGAGCGAAAAAAAAGTCCTCGGG
>JAPLJJ010000009.1 GCA_026388665.1 Deltaproteobacteria bacterium | reverse complement strand
GGTTCGAGACGGGTTACTCCTGGCGAAAACAGCTATTGTTCAGCCGTATGCTGCACCTATAGCCAGAAACAGGTGATTATAACAAAAGATCACGACGCAGAGGCGGAGTGTACAATATTTCACAACGATATCCGGTCCTATGGGAAGGATTTTGAGCGCTACTTCGAAAGAACGGAGAAATTGCCAGGGGTTAGATTCATCAGAAGCTATATATCAATAGTGAGAGAGGACCCCGAAACCAAAAATGTCACGGTGCGATATTCTACAAACGAAGACGGTGTAAAAGAAGAAGAATTCGACATGGTGGTATTGTCCGTTGGATTGAATCCTCCTGCTGACGTGAACTCCATTGCAAACAAATTCGGCATAGAACTCAATCCTCATGATTTTTGCAGGATCAGTCCTGTCAATCCCATGTCTACGAACAGACCTGGGATTTTTGTAAGCGGAGGGTTCCAAGGTCCTGTCGACATCCCGGAGTCGGTCTTCAGCGCCAGTGGAGCCGGCTCCCAAGTGGGTGAACTCCTTGACTACAGGCGAGGAAATCTTGCCAAGGAAAGGATGTATCCCCCTGAAGTGGATGTCTCCAAGGAGGAGCCAAGGATAGGAGTCTTTGTATGTCATTGTGGGGCCAATATCTCAAGGATAGTCAATGTTCCTGAAACAGTCGAGTACTGCAAAACGCTACCGAATGTTGTCCATGCTCAGGAACAGCTATTTTCATGCGCTACGAACTCCGCCAAAGAAATAACCAACATTACGAAGGAAAAGGGGCTAAATCGAGTGATTGTCGCTGCCTGCAGCCCCAGGACTCTTGAACCGCTCTTCCGGGACACTCTTCGGGAGGCGGGAATTAATCAATATTACCTCGAAATGGCTAATATCAGGGAGCACAACTCCTGGGTCCACTCGAAAGAAAAAGAGGAGGCCACACAGAAGGCAAAGGATATCATCCGGATGTCGGAAGCACGAGCTTGCCGGTTGGAGCCGTTACAGGAATTTGACTTGCCGGTCAACAAGGCAGCGCTGGTGGTCGGTGGAGGCATAGCCGGCATGAATTGCGCTCTCTCCATTGCCAACCAGAAGCATGAGGTGCACTTGGTGGAAAAGGACACGGAGCTTGGGGGAATAGCGCGAAAGATTCATTCCACGCTGGATGGACTGGATGTTCAGGAGTACCTGCGCGATCTCATAGCAAAGGTGTATCAGCACCCCCTGATACATGTCTATCATGATGCCACAATCACGGATGCTAAAGGTTATGTTGGGAATTTCGTGACCTCGGTGAAGTCTGAAAAAGGATTCGCAGAGATAAAACACGGCGCAGCGGTTCTTGCCATAGGCGCTGATCTGTATAAGCCTGTCGAATACCTTTATGGAGAAGATGACAGGGTAGTAACCCACCTTGAGTTGGAGGAGCTGATCACCACAGGACACGAAAAGATAATTAACGCAAAAAGTCTCGTGATGATCCAATGTGTAGGCTGCCGAAATGAAGAGAGAAATTATTGCAGCCGGTTATGTTGCAGTCAATCTGTAAAGAACGCATTGAAACTGAAAGAGATAAATCCCGAGATGGATATTTATATCCTCTTTCGGGATATGAGGACCTATGGGTTCAATGAGGATTATTACCGAGAGGCTTCAAACAAGGACATAAAGTTCATCCGCTATGAACCGCAGGACAAACCTCAGGTGGAAGCCGGCGAGTCGGACGAAGGTCAGCCCGTCTTAAAGGTCACCGTGACCGATTTTGTTTTAGGCAAGCAGCTCTTACTGGATGCCGATGTCATTGCTTTGGCTGCAGCTATCATTCCCTCGGCCGCGACCAAGGAAGTCGCCGGATTATTCAAGGTAACTTTGAACCCGGACGGTTTCTTCAAAGAAGCCCACGTCAAACTGAGACCTGTTGAGTTTGGCACAGACGGCATTTATCTCTGTGGACTGGCTCACTATCCCAAGTTTATACAGGAAACGATCAACCAGGCTTATGGAGCCGCAGGCCGGGTCTTAACGCTTCTCTCCCGTGATGTAGTGGTCGCCTCCGGTTCTGTGTGCGAGGTAGATGAGAACAAATGCGTTTCCTGCGGGGCATGCATTACCGCGTGTACCTATGGAGCGATAGAGTTTTATGAAACGCCTCAGGGCAGAAAGGCCAGGGTTAACCCTATCCTCTGTAAAGGAGATGGTCTCTGCAACACAAAGTGTGCAACCAATGCTATACAACTGAAGCACTATACCGAGGAAGAACTCTTGAGCCAAATTGATGCGGCGTTTCCAGAGGAAGAGGTCATACAACCAATGGATGCTGCAGTCGGATATTTGTAGAAACATACGAATGAATAAAGCCGGGATTACCGAGTACGAGGTGAGAACGTATGAGCGCAGGAGTTAAATTCAAACCAAAGGTCTTAGGGTTTGTATGCCATTGGTGAGCATACGGCGCAGCCGACTTAGCTGGAGTTTCCAGAAGTCAATATACAACTGAAATGAGACTTATTCGCGTCATGTGTTCCGGTCGAGTCGATCTGGCACATGTATTCCGGGCTTTCTCAAAGGGAGCGGATGGGGTGTTCATTGGCGCCTGCCACTTAAATGAATGTAACTATATTACTCATGGAAATTACCATGCCTTAACCATGGTGAACCTAGCAAAGAAATTGCTGGAACACATAGGGCTGAACCCGGAGAGATTGAAGATCGAATTTATGTCCGGCAGTGAAGGCAACCTTTTTGTCGAAGGGGTTAATGGTTTTGTCAAGAAGGTGAAGGAGCTAGGACCCCTTGGCCGAGGGGAAGGCCTGGACGAAAAGGAATTGAAGTTCAAACTGGAAGCGGTCACCCGGCTTATCCCCTACATCAGACTCGTGGAAAGGGAGAAGCTTAGACTGCCTGCTATGCCGGAAGAAGAATACCGTAAATTCTTCGACAGTGACGAGCTGAGCCGGCTATTCGAGGAAACAATCGCAGATAAATTGGCAATAGCCCAAATTGTATCGCTTCTGCGGGAAGGACCCCTTTCGACTGCAGAAATTGCAAAGACTTTAGGCCTAACCCCGTCTAAGGTATCAAAACACCTTAATGCCTCATCGCGGCAAGGATTGGTCCGATACGATGAAAGCCGGAAGGGCTTTGCTCTCGCCTGAGGTGAAAAAGCAGGCGGTGGATCAGAAGAAAGAAGAAGATTAGGACAGAGGCTATGGACAAAGACAGAATCGACCAGATAATTGATAAACACAACTGCGATCCCGGTTATCTCATTCAGGTGTTACTGGACATTCAGGCAGAAAATAACTGGCTTCCCAGGGAGGCATTGGAGAGGGTCGCCGAAAGACTGCAGGTTCCTATGACCAGGATACAGCATATCGCCACCTTCTACAAAGCCTTTAGTTTGGTTCCTAAAGGACGCCATCAAATTCACATTTGTGTCGGAACGGCCTGCCATGTTCGGGGTGCGTCGCGTGTGCTCGACACGGTGGAAGGCCTGACGGGAATTAAACCGGGTGAATCAGACCTGGATCTGAAGTTCAGCCTGGAGACCGTTAACTGCCTCGGCTGCTGTGCTTTAGGACCGGTGGTGGAGATCGATGGAAAGACTCACGGTAAGATGGCGCCGGCACAGACCGCAGACGTGTTAAAAAACTATGATTAAGGAAAGACTATGTCGCGGATAAATTCACCTGCTGAATTGGAAGCATTCAGAAGAAACCTCCTCTCGGAAAGAGACCCCAATAAAACCTGCATTACGCTCTGTTCCGGATCTGCTTGCCATGCTTCTGGCAGTCGGGAAGTGGCTGCCAGTATCCAAGAGGAAATCCAAAAACAAGGTTTAAACGCTGAGGTGGAATTCAGGAGGACCGGTTGCCACGGCTTTTGTGAGCGGGGTCCCATTATCGTTATTCGCCCTGAGGAAATATGCTATTTCCAGATAAAGCCTGAGGATGTTCCTGAAATTGTCTCCGAAACTATAAAGGAGAAGAAGGTCATAGAGCGTTTGCTCTACACCGACCCTGCCACCAATGAAAAGATAGTTCATGAATCTGATATCCCCTTCTACAAGAACCAGGGCCGTATTGTTTTCGGTTCCAACGTCAGTGTTGATCCCAAGAATATCGATGACTATCTGGCAATTGGCGGTTATTCCGCGCTGGCCAAGGTTCTTTCCGGGATGACCCCCGACCAGGTATTACAGGAAGTCAAGAAAGCAAACCTGAGAGGGAGGGGAGGCGGCGGCTTTCCCGCAGGGACCAAGTGGGAAGGATCCCGTAATGCCCCCGGCGACGTAAAGTATGTGATCGTCAATGCAGACGAGGGGGACCCTGGAGCTTATATGGACAGGAGCCTTCGCGAGGGGAATCCTCACTCAGTCCTCGAGGGGTTGACCATCGGCGCCTATGCCATCGGTTCGCACGAGGGCTATATTTATGTGCGACAGGAATACCCCTTAGCGGTAGAGAATGTGAACATCGCTATCCAGCAGGCCGAGGAGTATGGCCTTCTCGGGAAAAACATCCTTGGCTCAGGCTTTGATTTCATCGTTAAGGTGCACAGAGGAGCCGGCGCTTTCGTCTGTGGTGAATCAACTGCTCTGATGACGGCATTGGAAGGTAGGGCAGGAGAGCCCAGACCCAAATACATCCGCTCCAACGTCGTGGGCCTCTGGGGCAGACCCAGCGTTTTGAACAATGTCGAGACATGGGCCAATGTGCCGCTCATCATCATCAACGGAGCCGACTGGTTTACTCAGTTTGGAACTGATAGCAGCAAGGGCACGAAGATTTTCTCCCTGGTCGGTAAAATAACCAACACGGGCCTCGTAGAAGTACCCATGGGCACGCCCCTGAGAGATATTATCTACAAGATCGGCGGCGGAATCCCTGGAGGCAAGAAGTTCAAAGCAGTGCAGACCGGAGGACCGTCCGGCGGATGTCTCCCTGAGGAACTGTTGGATTTGCCGGTTGGTTTTGATGAACTCACCAAGGCCGGGTCAATGATGGGGTCAGGTGGGATGATCATACTGGACGAAGATACGTGTATGGTAGATGTCGCGAGGTACTTCCTCGAATTCCTCACTGATGAATCGTGCGGCAAATGTGTCCCATGCCGTGAAGGCATGAGACAGATGCTTAAGATTCTCACCAACATCACCAAAGGAAAGGGGAAAGAGGGCGATATCGAGCTTTTGGAGCAGCTATCCGAGACAGCCAAAGAAGCGGCCCTTTGTGCTTTAGGTAAGAGTTCCCCTAACCCGTTTTTGAGCACGTTAAAATACTTTAGAGATGAGTATGAGGCCCACATCAAGGAGAAGCGGTGCCCGGCTCTATCCTGCAAGGAGCTCATCTCGTACTATATTGACCCGGATAAGTGCCAGGCCTGTATGAATTGCCTCAGGAAATGCCCTTCCGAGGCGATTACCGGCGGCAAGAGGCAGATCCATGTCATTGATCAGGAGAAATGCACCAAGTGCGGAACCTGCTTTGAAGTTTGTCCCTCTCGTTTTGCTGCGGCCAAGAAGATTTCCGGCGAGCCTGTTCCGCCTCCTATCCCTGAAGAAGCCAGAACTATAGTCAGAAAGAGTAAAGAAAAATGAGCGAAATCCTGTTAAAGATCGACGGAAAGGAAGTTAAAGCCAAAGAAGGGATGACTGTCTTGGAGGCAGCCCGAAGTGCGGGAATATCGATCCCCACACTGTGTCACCACGAGAAACTGGAACCCTACGGGGCCTGCCGACTTTGTATAGTAGAAGTAGAAAGTCGCGGCTGGACAAGAATCGTTGTTTCCTGTGTCTACCCGGTGGAGAAAAATATAATCGTAAGAACCAGATCTGAGAAGATAGATAGAATTCGCAAAATGATCTTAGAACTCCAGTTGGCTCATGCTCCTGATTCATTCATATTGCAGGATCTGGCTAAAGAGTATGGAGCAGACAGAAACCGCTTTGAAAAAGAGCCCTCCTTTTGCATTCATTGTGGTCTCTGTGTAAGATACTGTGCTGAGGTCAAGAAGAAGAACGCGGTCGGATTTGTCGATAGAGGAATTAGGAAAGAGATCTGTTTTATCCCAGAGATAGCCTCTAAGGAGTGCTGGAACTGCAAAGAGTGTTTTCCCCTTTGCCCTACAGAGGCACTACAAGCAGCGTACGTTTTAGTCGAAGCGCTCATATCCCCCACCTTCCTTCAAACGCGAGGCAGAGAAATAGGCAGCGGTTGATACTCTTCCAAGTCGGTATAAAGCTTTTTCCCTTCCAGAAGGGTCTCCATCGGGGTCCGCCCTGGAACCTTTTCCCCTGGTGAGTCCGGTCAAAGGTGTTAAGTTCGAAAATGATCAAGAATTATACTTTTATGATCGCGTTGGTAGCCTTCCTATGCGCCGCTCCTAGAATTGCTGAGGCGGATCGAAATTGGGATCAACTCAACATCGCTCAGAGTAAAGAGATCGCTCAACAGAAAAAACAGGATGCCGAATTGAAGGCATTAGAGGATGAAGCTTCCAAATTGCTTGCGGAAACCAATAAGGACACGGGCAAGTCAAAGAAAAAATCCAAGTGATTCTGAGCTTGATAGTCAAGAAGAGAGATGAACGACACTATATGAAAACTGCAAGCTGATAATCAACCCCCCTGGGCCTGCTAAAAAAACTCCACAGACCTTATCAACCTCCCACTCAACCCTTATTGCAACTGCAAAATACATGATTAGACATTGAATCCGTATGCTCCGAGTCATGGCACTATGGCTTTGTTTGTCACCAAAGTTGGAAATCAAGGTTGACCGGGGAACTAAACGTGAAGTATCCTCGAGGAAAGGGTAATACTGGCTTCTACAAGAACTGGATAATGGTTTTTCCATTTTGGGTATTCATGCGAGACAAAGCGAGAGCATCTGGGGATTCTGCCTGCCGTCGAATGCCTCTTCAGTAGTCCAGGAAAGGTTAAACGGCAGGCGTCAGGCATGCTTCCATTTTTTGAGTCTTTTTGGATGTGTCATCAACGTTGGTCATTAAGCAGGTGGCTGGCGAAAGATTTTTTCGGGCGATTGAATTGAGGCAGAGGCTACGTAAAATCAGGAGGGCATTGAGATGACGTACCACACGATTTTGGTTGAAACATCGGACAATTATGTCGGAACCATAACACTAAATCGACCTGACCACCTTAATACTTTCAGTAGCGCCATGGCGCTTGAACTGGACAAAGCCTTGCTGGAACTTGATGACGATCCCGCCGTTCGAGCTATCCTGCTCAAAGGGGCCGGGAAAGGATTTAGCGCTGGTATAGATGTGAACGAGATGTTCGGCAAAACCACCATGGAACACCGTGAGTGGGTGCATAAAATGGAGAAGCCTCTTATCACAGTAACAGAACTGAGCAAGCCGGTTATTGCACAGGTCCATGGGCCGGCAGTCGCCAATGGCACCGGATTGGTCGCTGCCTCAGATTTGGCAGTGGCCTCTGAGGATGCTCGCTTCGGATTGACGGCGATCAGGATAGGGCTTTCATGTCTCGGTCCCGTCATTCCCGTGATGCGTTTGGTTGGACGCAAACGAGCGTTGGATCTGCTGCTTGGAGGAGAATTGATTGGCGCTCAAGAGGCCCTGCAGATGGGTCTGGTCAATAAGGTAGTTCCCCGTGAGGAACTAGAAAGAGAGTGCGGGCGGCTTGCCGAGAATCTGGCAAGCAAAAGCCCTTGTGCCATGCAAATCAGCAAGCGAGCCTTTTACGCGGCATCCGAACTGGATTATCGTCAAGCATTCGAATACATGAACGAAGCTTTCGCACGGCTTTGCTCAACAGAGGATGCCAAAGAAGGGGTGAAAGCGTTTCTAGAAAAACGTAAGCCATCATGGAAAGGCTGCTGAAGCATTTGAGAGAGAATATAATAAGAACAATAAAACCCCGGTTGGTAACCGGGGTTCTATTGTCACCTGACAAAATCATCATAAAAAGACCACCTCAATTTAGCAGCGAAACGATTCTTGTCAAGAATAAAATGAGCGAGTTCTCTACTAAAACGCTTGCTCTATTTTGTGATGCATTTAACGCTGTATGCGTTTTCTCTGCTTGTCTTGGTACATTAGGCTGTCGGCCCGGTCCATAAGTTCTCTAAGAGAACATGGAGCATCTGGCCTTCGAACGGACATACCGATGCTGATAGAAAGTTTGTAATTCCTGCTCTTCTCGGAATTAAATTCATGTAGGCTTCTTTCTAGACGGGCTTTAAGGAATTCTTCGCCGGTGTCATTTTCGTCAGTAATAAGGACTACAAACTCATCGCCACCAAGTCTTCCCAAAATATCCGATTGTCGAAAAGTTGTTCTGAAAATATCGGCTGCGGCAACAAGGACTTTGTCGCCTTCCGCGTGGCCGAGTGTGTCGTTAATATGTTTGAAGTTGTCCAAGTCCATGTAAAGAAGTATTAGAATGGAATTTGCTCGCTCCGCAATCTTGAGCTGGTGCTCGGCCAATGTTAGGAATCCACGGCGGTTGTTAAGTCCGGTTAATTCGTCTACGAGTGAAAGTTCCTTGAGCTTGACTGCCTGAGTTTCGATCTGTTCGTATGCCGTTCTGAGTTGTTCGTTGGCCTCCTGAAGTTCTCGAAAGTGGTTGAGCGCCGCCTCATAAGAAGAAAAGAGGAGGTCAAAAACCTGTGTCGAGGCCGCTTGGAG
>JAPLJJ010000264.1 GCA_026388665.1 Deltaproteobacteria bacterium | reverse complement strand
GGCCCGAGTGATCGAGTATGAAATTCCAGTATTCTTAGATCGTCTGTTTCTCCTTTTCCATCCTCTATGGCCTTTAGAATCAGGGCTGTCCAGGGTAATCCCTCTCTGCACGGGGTACACCAGCCGCAGGATTCCCGAGCAAAAAAGTTTTCCAAATTATGAACCATTCCCACGGGGCATGTGTGATCATCGAGTATTATCATCGTACCAGTGCCGAAACGGCTCCCGGCTTTTTGAACTGAATCGTAATCCATTGGCATATCCAGGTGTTGTTCCACTAGAAACTCCGTCGATGCGCCACCTGGGAGGACTCCACGAAATTTGATTCCATCACGCATTCCACCAGCATGTTCTTCCAGGATTTCCCTTATAGGGGTTCCCATCGGAAGTTCCCAAGCGCCTGGCCTCTTAACCTTTCCACTAACACCGAAGATTTTCGTTCCACCGTCGTTACATAGACTCAGACTCTTGAACCATTCTGCCCCGTTATTAACGATGTGGGGTATATTGCAAAGGGTTTCAACATTGTTCAAGAGGGTTGGCTTGCCCCAAAGACCTGATTCCGTCTGACGGGGGGCCTTGTGCCTGGGTATTGCCCGTTTACCCTCGAGTGAATTGGTAAGAGCCGTTCCTTCGCCGCATATATAGCGGCCTGCGCTAACGTGAAGCCGCAATTCCAAGCTAAAGTCGGATCCCAGTATGTTTGTGCCAAGATAATTGTTTTTGTAAGCTTCCGCGATGGCTTTTCTTAATCGCCTTGCGACCAGGGTGTATTCAGATCGCAGGAAGATGTAGGCAATTTCAGTATCTGCGGCATAGGCCCCGATTGTTATCCCCTCAATAAATTGGTGAGGGTCGCCTTCCATCAAGAGGCGATCTTTGAACGTCCCAGGTTCCATCTCGTCCGCGTCGGCTATCAGGTATCTGGGCCTGGGGCTATTGGACCCAGCGGGCATGGAACTCCACTTTAGGCCGGTTGGGAAACCTGCCCCGCCTCGGCCGCGAAGATTTGAGTCCTTCACCAACTGAAGAACTGCCTCCGGGGTCATTTTGCGAAGAACCTTACGGATCGCCTGGTAGCCCCCAACTTTCTCATATTCCTTAAGATCAAGGGATTCCCGATCCCGTCGTATGTTCTTCGTTAGTGGTCGTTCCATTTCGGCCCCTATTTGTGGTTCTCCAGTATTCTATCGATCTTTCCCAGGTCCAGATCACCGTAAAGTTCGTCGTCAATCATCATAGCGGGGGCCTGATCACACACCCCTAGACATTGGATCGGAAGCAAAGTGAAGCGCCCATCAAGAGTAGTTTCTCCGAGTTCGATACCCAGGCATTGTATGAGATAGTCGCGAATGTGCTCAAACCCCATGATCCAGCAGGAGACGCTGTCACAAACAAGGATAATGTGTCGGCCTACTGGTTTGCGGTAAATACGGTTGTAGAAAGTTGCTATACTATCCAATTCCTCGACGGTCATACCGAGGAATTCCGCAACATTTTTAAGACCCTCGTCAGAGACCCACCCATGGTGCCTCTGAACAATTTGAAGCGCCTCGATACATGCGCACCGCAGCGTCGGGCAAACCTCTATTTCTGTTTCGATTTCTCGTTTTATCTCTTCCGTCAGCATTATTGTGTCCTGACAGGAATCTGTTTGTCTCATTATCGGTCCACATCCGCTAACACGTAATCGATGCTGCCAAGGATGGCTATCAAATCAGCGATTGTTAATCCCCGGCTTATCAAAGGGATCATTTGGAGATGAGCGAAAGACGGGGTCCGGATTCGCACTCGGTAAGCCATGGTATTGCCGTCACTTATCAAATAATAACCGTTAGCGCCTTTGGTGGCTTCGATCCCGAAAAAAGCTTCACCTGCCGGCATGACAGGCCCCCAGCTTACACCGAGAAAATGCGTAATCAGTGTTTCTATATCATGCATGGTATGTTCTTTAAGAGGTGGCGTGGTCAAAGGGTGATCCGATTTGTATGGTCCTTCCGGCATATTCTTCACGCATTGTTCTATGATCCGAAGGCTTTGCCGGATTTCTTCCACTCTGACAACAGCGCGATCATAGCAATCTCCATTTTGCGCCGTAGGCACATCAAATTCCAGTTGATCGTATCCTGAATAAGGCCTCTTCTTTCGGAAATCCCACTCGAGCCCACACGCCCGTAAACCTGGTCCGGTGACACCCCATTCTATCGCTTCGTCGAGGGAATAACTGCCAATACCCTTAGTGCGTGCTTTGAAAATCCGGTTCTGCATTACGAGTTTATCGTAATCCACCAATCTGCCAGGGAGATACTGGATGAAATCCGTGACCAGACGGTCCCATCCTCTAGGGAGGTCTTGAGCTACCCCACCGATCCGGAACCAGGCCGGATGCATTCGTCCTCCGGTAATGGCTGAAACTATCTCGAAAACACGCTCCCGGTCGTTGAACATGTAAAAGACCGGAGACATGGCTCCTAAATCCTGGGCGAATGTTCCATACCAAACCAGATGGCTGGCGATGCGAAAGAATTCAGCCATCATGATGCGGATTGTCTTTACCTTATCAGGGACCATGATGCCCCCAAGCTTCTCAACGGCCTGGACATAGGCGAAGTTGTTCATCACCCCGCCAAGATAGTCGATGCGGTCCGTGTAGGGGATGAACGTATGCCAGGATTGGCGTTCCGCCATTTTTTCC
This sequence comes from Deltaproteobacteria bacterium, assembly GCA_026388665.1. Classification (GTDB taxonomy): domain Bacteria; phylum Desulfobacterota; class Desulfomonilia; order Desulfomonilales; family Desulfomonilaceae; genus CAJBEZ01. The sequence goes on along the minus strand of JAPLJJ010000264.1, from coordinate 6,648 downwards.
GCGCCGCGATGATGGTAACCAATGTCCAAAGCAGCGTCTGCTATTTCCTCACCGTCGAGCGCAAGTATTATTCTGAGTAGACCATGCGTGCCGGGATGTTGTGGTCCCAGGTTCAGGAACATGAGATCGGTATCTGCTCCACTCGATTTCATGCCCCAGTCTTCAGGCCGGAATTGTAATGCTTTCTCTAAAACTTCCGCCTTTTCCTCAGGTAGTTCAAAGGGCCCCATCTCTGTGGCTCTAGCTGGATGTTCTTTGCGTAAAGGATGTCCTTCCCATGTAGGTGGCATCAGGATTCGTTTCAGGTGAGGGTGTCCTTCAAATCGGATCCCGAACATATCCCAAACTTCTCGTTCGTACCAATTCGCCGATGTCCAAACACCGACCACGCTGGGGATAGAAGGCTTTTCCCCTTTAATAGCCACCTTAATCCGGACATCGGTGTTCCGATCAAAAGAAAGCAGATGATAGACGACCGTAAATTCGCTGTCCGGTTGGTCCTGTTTATTGGTCCTAACCCGCTCGTCAATGGCGGTGAGATCGTATAACATCCGGAAGGGTTGAGGGATTTCTTCTTTCAGATAATGTAGGATCTCGCAGAGCTTGTGGCCCGGTACCCATATAGTGGGGACATCATCATGCGTCGCCTGGGCCCTAAAAGCGCCTGCGCCGAATCTAAGTTGCAACTCCTGGAGAATATCTGAATTCCCATTCATGATGGCTGGAGAGTAACTCCTAAACCTCATCCGGTGATGGTAATGTGGTTACCTGTTTCCTTGCTTCTCGTTTCAAGTCACGCATTGATGGCATGGCTGGACGGATTATTTTCTGAGTGCCCACAAATCGGCTAAGGGGTCGGCGTTCACTACCTACTGCGTTTTGCAACAGCGTCAAGCCCTCCAAGAATGCGTCCGGTCGGGGAGGGCAACCCGGCACATAGACGTCCACCGGTAAAAATTTATCCACGCCTTGCACCACGCTGTAGATATCGTACATTCCCCCAGAATTGGCGCATGATCCCATGGAGATGACCCAGCGAGGCTCCATCATCTGCTGGTACATTCGTCTGATTATGGGCGCCATCTTAATGAATACCGTCCCGGCGATGACCATAAGATCAGCTTCACGGGGAGTTCCACGAAGGACCTCTGCGCCGAAGCGGGCAACGTCATACTTGCTCGTAAAAGCTGTGGCCATCTCCACGTAACAACATGAGAGCCCGAAGTTGAAAGGCCAAATAGAGTATTTACGCCCCCATGCAACGAGATCCTGTAACTTTGTGAAAAGAAGGCTTGAGCGGACAGCGTCCTCTACTGAGACTTCACCCGTCAGCGATTGAATTGGCGCAGTTTTTTTTGGCCACCAGTTCATGACGATGAATTTTCCTCTCGCTGAAGTCTATTCACAGGGTTGGTTTTGCTTCGCAGCTCCATGGCACCGACACGCCAGAGATAGATCAGCGCCACAAATAGAACTCCAATGAAAACCAACATTTCGATGTAACCGGCCCAGCCGAGTTCTCGAGCGGAAACCGCCCAGGAAATGATAAACAGAGTTTCCAGATCGAATATGACAAAAAAGACTGCGATTAGATAAAAGGAAGCGTTGAATCGAATTTGCGCAGAGCCTGTAATTGGAATTCCGGACTCATAGGGTTCGCCAGTGGTCCTCTCCTTGTGGCTCTCCCCAAGGAAATAGGAAAGCCCTATCATGATCACAACCAGTGCGAGGACGGCAAAGAAATAGAGTGCAAACGGCCACAGAGCTGTGTCCAAAATACAGTCTCCCTATTCTTCTCCCAAGATATTTCCTGCAGGCAAAAAGTATAACAGTTAAACAGAGAATTTCCGACGGTATTTTTTGGGGCCGTCTGTATCTTGAATCTCCGTCGAATCAAAACCGGCCCCGGATGTAAGAAAACCTTGATCTATGTCACTTGAAATTCCGTGACGAATTTTTTCTGTGCCGTCAGGCGCTCAATTACCTTACGGCTTAGTCTGTGATCGCCTCAACTAGTTCAGTTCAGCGTTAAAATAGACCCATTCGTTCGCAATATTCATTACGGATTCGTGTTTAGGTCCATACAATCGGTTAGCCTTTTTTATTATTTTGTCTGGACTCAACTGAACGTAAAATAAATGGTTCAACTCGAAAGAATCAGGATTTTGAACTAAAGCTTTCGATACTTCTTTTGCTTGGGACCATGGCCTTTGGTCTTTAGCCAGAAACTTTTCCACATAGAGATCAAATAGTCGGCTTATACAATGAGCGGAGTAAATGTTAGCTTGATCTCCTTTAAAAGCATAAAATCTTCCGCCATCTGAATCATAAGCATAACCAACGGAAAGTCCACTATCTGCGATAGTGTCATCAACAATTGTTTTATTAAAACCTCCGGTTGATATTCCGGCTATGCTTACGTCGGGGGCCCTGTTTAAACCATCTTCCAACGATTGTCTAGCTAGAGCTACCTTTGCAAGCTCTTCACTTAGAGGCCCCGGAAATTGCGACAAGTTTAATCTGGTTGTTAGATTTCTTAGAAATGTGTCAAAATAGTCTTTGTGGGTTGTAGCGGAACAAATTGTAGGGATAAGTAGTAGAATTAACACCTTGAAAAATCGCATAAGACTCCAATCTTAATAAATAAGGTTTTGCACGAAAAGTCTTGTCCTTTTTCCGATTCAAATTCAGCCTCCTTTCGTGCTCTAATGTCGGTGACATGTCCATGGACTGCCCTTTTAGCCTCTGGAGAGACGAGTGTCAAGTTTTCTAGGATTTATTGATAGACAGGCTACTTTCAATAACCGCTTGTTTAAAGTGTTTGGACGCATGTTTGATGGTTGTTCGGAAATCTAAGGAAAGGAGAGAAAAGAAGGTGACGCCTCAGACTAATTTCAATGGTTTTCCTGCCGAATGTGTCGAATTCTATAACGAATTGCGCAAGAACAATTCCAAAGTATGGTTTGATGCTCACAGGAGTGACTTTGAGCAGTATGTCATGACGCCTGCGCGCGACTTTGTGAGCGAGATGGGCCTGGCCCTCAAAAAGATCTCTCCCGGTATCGTCGCTGATTCCCGTTTTAATAAGTCTATCTTCCGTCCTTTTAGGGATGTACGCTTCAGCAAGGACAAGACGCCTTACAAGAACCACCTTGGCATCTTCTTCTGGGAAGGCCGATTGGCGAAGATGGATTGCCCCGGTTACTACTTTCATTTAGAACCACCCAACTTGATGCTGGGGGTAGGCAATCATTGTTTTTCAAGGCCGATACTGGAACTTTATCGTGAATCGGTTGTGGATCCGAAATATGGAAAGTCTTTGGCAAAGGCATTGCAGGATATCCGCGCCAAGGGTGAGTATAGTATAGGGATCAAGGAGTACAAGAAAGTTCCTCGCTGTTATGATAAAGACCACAAGAATGCCGACCTGCTGCTTTTTGGAGGATTGGCCGCCGCCTTTGAGACCAATATTCCAAACGAATTCTACTCTAAAGATATTGTTGATTACTCTCTTGAGAAGTTCAGAGACATGTCCTCGATACAAAAGTGGCTTCTGGAAATGATCGGAAGGCTCAAGACTTAACTGAGACTGTGTTTTACGCCATTGAGCGCCGAACCGGCCTGAACGATTGGAGCCGCCTTTTGAGCGGCCCCATATTTCGTTTTGGCGTATTATTATTCACTCTATCGTCCATTACAAGATTATAGTCATTGGCAAAAGACTTACTGACTAGGAAACTTGATATGACAACGATCAACAACCAAACCAAAGACCAAGTGGCCCTTCCCGAAGGACGATTCGTTCTGGGTATATCTATTTTCGGGACAAGCTGAAGTGCCCTGTTTATCTATGAAGCTAAGGCGCAGCTACCGTACACTAGCTAAAAAAAGATCCCGCACTGTCTCGCTTGATCATTTAGGTTCTCCTTTTCTTAACGGCGTGATCGCTCCATCGGAAAATGGTAACAATGTTTCTTGATAGGAAGCGGTTGATCTAAAAGTAAGAATAGATTTCAGCCTCTGCTCTGTCAAATGAGCTACACCAACACCATAGAATATGGTAAACAACCTGATACTTGTACATCGGATATATTTGGATGTGAGGTCAATCTCGATGTGGAAAGTTACAGACGCTCAAATTTGGGAAACACTCGGCTCTTATGCTTGGAGAGTCATTGTAGCTGGAATTGTAGTTGTTGTAGGGATATTTGTCGTTAAACGGATATCGAGAATCGTAACACGTCAACTTACCACGAGAAACGTGGATCCGACTATTGTCCATTTTTCCGCTAGCGCTATCCAAGTTATCCTTTACGGACTCGTAATTATTGATGCGCTACACAGGTTGGGTGTACAGAGTACCTCACTCATAGCCCTCGTAGGGGCTGCCGGCTTTGGCCTGGGACTAGCACTGAAGGGGCAACTGGCGAACGTTTCCGCTGGCTTATTAATGATCCTTTTCCGTCCGTTCAACGTGGGACATTACATTCAATTTGGTAAAACGGAGGGAACCGTTGAAAAAATTGAATTGATGAACACACAGATCCGCACACCGGACAATATCGTTGTGATTGTTCCAAACGCGAAGCTGGTGTCGGCAACGATACTTAACTATTCCCTTAAAGACACCAGACGCTTATTAATAGTGGTAAGGGTGAGTTACGAAGCGGATCTTAATAAGGTTCGGGACGTATTGCAAAAAATTATTGATGAGGATGATCGGATTCTCAAGGATCGCTCACCGGTCATTGCAATCAGGTCGTTGGGGGAAAATAGTGTCAAGGTGCTTCTGAGACTATGGGTGAAATCTGCTGATCACTGGAAAGTTGAGGTTGAAACAACTGAGAAAATAAAACACCGCTTTGACGCTGAGGGGATCCCGTTTCCTACTCAACAATCCGTTCCCAAGTAGGAAATTTGAGACGCATTGAATACAGATGACAATTACCCCAGCGCCCACAGGTATAACTAATGTCAAAAAAAGAATCCCTATAGAAATCTGGCTAATATCATTTATCAAATTCACTAGACATGGATATAGGACGAATTAGTCAAGATTGTAATCGTGGATGCGCTCTTAATTGTAGCCTTGATTGCCACCTTCATATCAAGACGTAACCCATAAAAACAGAAATCCCGTCAGAGTTGTATGTCATGACGGGAATCTGCGTAGAAGTAAACACCAAGGGCCAAAGGGGAAAAAATGTTTAGTTGTTATTTTATTATAATGCTCAGATAAAAGCAATGTTTTTTTAATGGATTATAACTGAATACTGTTCTGGACGTTCTATAACTTTAATATGGATTATCTAGAACTCTCACAAACCATATGACATTTTCCTTTTCCACAGCATGACGGTAGCCTATAAATGTTAAGCCTTATAAAAGGCGATTTTGGTCACTAAACCTCTAGTCTATCATGTTCATTGAGTTTTTTCGCATATTTAACCACTTTTTTTACTCGTCATCAAATTCCATGCCCTGCGTTAAAGTATAATTGTCGCCGAATACTATCCTATAAAAAATATGCCCTAGAGCGTCGCAGGGCACCTTCTCGCCATATCATCCCAGACACGGAGAAAAAGGCGCCCTTAAGTGCGACATACGAGAAATATCACCACGAATCAGGCGAGTCAAGAGTCAAAAGGATATGCCTTTCAGTTTATGGGGTCTATTGCCCGACGTCAATTACATTTGTGCACTGTGGACAATTACCATTTATTAATATTCCATAAAATTAACTCGATATAGATATTAACCACACTATAATTTCAAATTATTTAATTCTACTGTTTAATAAGACTTGACAACATATCAATAAAATGATTGTTTCCATCCCAGCTAAAAACCAAACCAAAACCTAATCCTTCAGTCGGCCCGTTACACAACGGGCCAATCTTTTTTCATTGAGTATGGTATTCTGAATTGTAGGTTTCCTCAGACCAAAGTTCCCCAAAACCAATTATCAGTTATTTTCTTCAGTATCCTAACCCTCAATCATTTGGGTACAACAAAGATGATGAACCAAGATTAACCTCATCGTCATTTTCTCGATACAACCAACCCCCATTATCACACCAATCATTGGAAGCTGATTTATAAACATTTTGTCTATGGAAATGGCATTCTTTTTTTGATGAATCATAATAAATACAATTTTTACAAAAAAGGTCCTCAACATCAGTTACAAAACTAATAGGTACTAATTCTAAACAAATTTGGCGGAAATTAATTATGTTTCCCTTAAATAACCAATCTCCTTCGCTACATTTATTGTTTGGCTCAGTAGAAATAGCTGGTAAAGCCTTACAACACCGACATTGGTTGTAGGAAACACAATTTTTACATATTACATCAGCGAAAACTTCTACTGATTTAAGTTTTTTCATAATAACGAACCTTCCTTCCCAAAGGGATATGAGTACATCTTGCCTGTGGATTGTTACTGTAGCAAACTAAAATGAATCATTTCTAACCGTTTTACTAATAAATTTGCTAGATTTTCTTATACCCGCAACTTCTTTTATTCCGTGTTTAAGAGCGCCATATCCATCCAGAAATAAGAGACTCAAATACAAGAGGTCGGCCTAGATTTGTTGAATAAAATTGTGCAATCCTATTTGAATGAAATGGTCCAAGGTCTTTTTT
>JAPLJJ010000104.1 GCA_026388665.1 Deltaproteobacteria bacterium | reverse complement strand
CATAGGTTGAATAATTCTAGATGCGCAATAAACGCATCGATACGGGCAACCTCGAGAGGTCAATAATGGGAGAAATCTAACTGATCTCAATAGATCAAGATCAGGTGTAAACTGTATCGTTGGACTTGACTTGTCGAGCGCAGGACGGAATCCTGTCCGACGAAATAACGCTTCAGTCAATTCCAACTCGCCAGGGCCGGCATTAACGAAGCGTATATTCCTCCCAGCAACAGCGGAACACCTGCAAACACTTCTCTTAGCAAATCAACTGTTTCTGCTAAACCTGCATACCAGTAAGTCATTAGACTTGTAATCAATATGGCTTGCGGGCGTTCCAATTTTTCCAGGTCTTTTCTTATTTCATCCACTCCGACCCCATATCTTGAAAAGGTCCTCGGAATTGACTTGAGTGCATCGGGTTTTTCTAACGGTGTTCTGTGGAACTTTCCTCGCGAGTGTTTATCGGTTCTGATCGTATTGATAGATGGATGGTCCGGATCCAGGAAGTCCACCAATAACGGGCTCCAACCCTGATGACGCAACATTGACCCCAGGACAAGTAGACCAAGCGGTTTCGCCCAGAGATCATAAGCGGCGAAATCATGAATCCATGGGTTTACAAGCAGAATTTCCGGCCGATTCATGTTGCGCGAGCCTCTCGACTTCCTTTTTGATATTTATTAGTTTAAGAGTATCGTTGATTGGAAAAGTCAAGCGCTAGCGCTTTTGCGCATCGTGCCGGTGGAGGTTACATCAGTGTTAGGACTCAAAGACTTGATCGAGCAGGCCCAGGGAGTACACGTCAAGATTAGAGAAGTCCAGGAACAATTGGCTGACCGTTCGATCATAGGAAGCGCCGGGGGCGACATGGTCAAGGTCGAAGCCAACGGCATACAGGAAATCCTATCAATCTCAATAGAAGAGGATCTGATTGTCGCTGAAGACAAAGAAGTGCTCGAAGATTTAGTAGTGGCCGCTGTTAATGACGCCCTACAAAAATCTCGAGAGATGGCCGCCGAAGAGATAAATAAAATATCCGGAGGACTAAGGATCCCTGGACTAACATGAATCTCACGGTTATGCAGTCCATTGATTTGAGGCTATATTGATCAGCCCTTTAGACAAACTGATAAAGTCGCTCAAGAAGTTTCCCGGTGTAGGGGAAAAAACCGCTACCCGATACGCTTTTTTTATCTTGAATGCGAATCAGTCCGACATAGATGAGCTTGTTAGAACCATCGAAATCGTAAAAAGAAATTTGCGACTTTGTTCCAGATGCTTCCATCTCACAGATGACGATTTATGTAACGTTTGCAGAAACGACCGTCGAGAAGGTTCTCGACTCTGCGTTGTTGAAACCCCTTTGGATTTATTAGCTGTAGAAAAGTCTGGTCAATTCAACGGGGTTTATCATGTCCTTCATGGATTGATGTCGCCTCTGGACGGGATTGGCGCTGAAGAAATCCGACTAAACGAATTGATAGATCGGGTAAGGAAAGAAAATGTCCAAGAAGTCATCCTGGCTTTGAACCCAACAGTGGAGGGTGAAGCCACTGCGTCTTTCATAAGAGATCAATTAAAACAAACGAAAGCAATTGTTTCCAGAATAGCTTATGGCATACCGGTAGGAGGGTCACTTGAATTCTCGGATCCTCTCACACTGAGTAGGGCGCTGGAACATAGGACAAAAATATAATCATTTCAGAATAGTTGGCGCAATGTCAGGTAAAACAATCTGGTTCACAGGACTTTCAGGATCAGGAAAATCAACTCTTGCTGACGCTCTCAAGAAAATCCTGGAGGAAAGGGGCTACCCGGCAGTTTTGTTGGATGGAGATGTCTTGCGCGGGGGAATCAATCGGGACCTCGGTTTTTCTGCCATGGATCGAGCGGAAAACATCCGAAGGGCAAGCGAAATAGCCAAAATTCTCAATGACCTTGATCACGTCGTCTTTGCCGCGTTCATAACCCCTGTCGAAAGTCTCCGTAAGGCTGTTAGATCAGTATTTGGTCCAAGTGAGTTTGTCGAGATCTTCCTGGACTGCCCCTTATCAGTTTGTGAAGCTCGCGACCCCAAAGGCATTTATGCTAAAGCGCGCAGAGGTATAATAAAGGAATTTACAGGAATTTCGGCGCCTTTTCAGCTTCCCGAATCTGCGGATTTGACTGTAGACACTGATCGATGTGATCTGGGGGCCTCGATTAGCCTTGTTCTGGCTTTCCTAGAGCAAAGGTTTCCGGAATTCAAAACAACCAAGAGATCCAAGGGCAGCAAGAACTTCCAGTCCCGAAAAGTTGCGGTAATTGGACTCGATTGCGCACCTCCCAGTATAATTTTTGACGAATCCCTTGAACTCACCAACATAAGATCGTTGATGCGACATGGAGTCTGGGGGCCTCTCAGATCAACAGACCCACCAATAACAGTGCCGGCATGGACCACCATTACAACAGGACGTGATCCGGGAGAGTTGGGTTTATACGGGTTTCGTAATCGGTTGACCCGAGATAACTACAATATGGTCACGGTAAATTCTTCGCACGTCAGCTATCCCAGAGTTTGGGATTTCCTGGACCGGAATGGAAAGAAATCGATTCTTATAGGAATACCACAAACCTTTCCGGCCATGCCACATTCCGGCGTCACCATATCGGGTTTCCCTGCCATAGAAAATTCAAAGGATTTTTCCTATCCCTCGAATTTAATGGACAAGCTGTCGTGTCTGGGCAATGAGACATATCTGGCGGATGTTAAGGATTTTCGATCTTTGCCGAAAGAGATTCTGCTCGAGAGTCTGTACAGCATGGTTGATCGGAGATTTCGTGTAGCTCGGGAACTGTTGCTCAATGAGCCTTGGGATTTCTTCATGATGGTTGAGATAGCTCCGGACAGGCTCCAACACGCGTTTTGGGGTTATTTTGACGGAAATCCACCAACTGATGAATCCGGCGCACGCTGGAAAAATGTGATCCCCGATTTCTATAAATACATTGATCAGAAGATAGGGGGAATCCTTGGGTTGCTGGATGACGACACAACGGTTCTGATAGTTTCCGACCATGGGGCTAAAAGTTCCGCTGGTGGGTTCTGCATTAACGAATGGCTGATACGAAGAGGATTACTCACGTTGAAACAATATCCACAGCAGGAAACTAAATTGACTGAGGACCTTATAGACTGGGAAAAAACCCACGTGTGGAGTGAAGGCGGATATTACGCGCGAATCTTCATGAATGTTAAGGGTCGGGAACCACATGGCATTATAGAATCATCGGAATATGAGAGATTTAGGGATGGATTACGAGATGAGATTGCTTCCATTAACGACTCCAATGGGGAACGATTGGAGAATGTGGTTCTCAAGCCTGAAGAATTATACAGAACCGTAAATGGAATAGCGCCTGATCTAATCGTGTATTTCGATTCCCTTAACAAGCGTTCAATAGGAAATGTAGGTGTCAAGGAATTGGTAATAAAAGGTGAGGGCTTAGGTCTGGACGCGTGCAATCACAGCCCTGAAGGAATTTTTATAGCTACGAGACTTAGAGATTTGAGACAAGGCGTTAGAAAAGATGTCTTCATAAGTTCTCAGGCCTGCCGCGATATTACACCAACCATCCTCTCGGAATAT